>JBCDCU010000036.1:0-16969 GCA_039181265.1 Pseudomonadota bacterium
ATTACCCTATCTCCCATCAGGCTAATCTGTCGATTTGGTTGGAGTTGCAGCCTCACACAGATTTTGTGTGCAACGCAACCGTGTGATTTGTTTGAATATTAGGCCAATGCCAATTCCGGGAGCGTTTTCAGACCGATACCGGCTTCTTCGAGCCCGGCGCGCACCTTCGCACCGAGTGCGACGGCGCTTGGTTCATCCCCGTGAATGCACACCGTATCGACTTTGCGTTTGAGCGTGCTTCCATCGCGCGCAACGATTTCCCCATCGGCAACCATGCGCAGAACCTGTGTCAGGGCTGTCGCCGGATCTTTGTAAACCGATCCTTCGATTTTCCGCGAAACCAGATTGCCATCGGCCTCGTACTGGCGGTCGGCAAAACCTTCTCTCGCGAGCGGTAGGTCCAGGCGTTCGGCTGCCTTTTCAAGTTCAGATCCAGCGAGCGCCACAAAGATCAGACTGTCATCGACGGTCTTGATAGCCCTGCCGATTGCCATCGCAAGCGCTTCATCTTCGGCTGCCATGTTGTTGAGCGCGCCATGCGGCTTCACGTGCGTGACTTTTTGGCTTCCGTAAGCCGCCATCGCTTGAAGCGCGCCGATTTGATAGGCGACCATATATTCAAGATCGCGCGGCGCCATATCGATGCGCCGCCTTCCGAATCCCCACAGATCATTAAAACCGGGATGGGCTCCGATGCTGACACCTTTGGCATCCGCGTCGCTTACCAATCGCTTCATCGTGCCGGGATCGCCTGCATGGAAACCGCAAGCGACATTGACCGATTGCACGATATCAAGGAGCGCCGTGTCGTCGCCGATATCGTATGCACCGAAGCCCTCGCCGATATCCGCATTGAGATTACAAGCAACGCCCATTCTTCATTCCCCTCCGTCCGGTCTTTCGCAGCTCATTCAGGATCACCGCGCAGGGCCCGATTCTACCAAATTGCACAAGGCAGCGAAGCAAAACTATCTTCCCCTCGCCGCACAAATCGCCATATATCTGACCCATTGGCAATGAAATTGGAACGCCCCGGTCCCGTGACAGATCTCACACCGCGCCTTCTGCCCTACGGCGATCAGGCCCTTCTTGTAGAATTCGGAAACCGCGTTGAACGGGCCGTGAGCGAACGGATCCTGGCGCTCAACGAAGAAATCGCTGGTTCAGGGCTCGCAGGACTGCGTGAAACCGTTCCTGCTTTTCGCTCGCTTCTCGTCAAGTTTGATCCATTGGAGACAGCGTTTAACGAAGTCGCTGCTGCCATAGAACACCTTTTATCCAAGACCGGGAGCGTCGCCGCAGAAGGGCGGACATTCAAAGTCCCAGTCTGTTACGACGGAGACTACGCGCCCGATCTCGATGATATTGCAGCGCGCGTTAGCCTTGACCGCGAAGCTGTTATCGAAGCGCATTCAAGCGTTACCTATCACTGCTACATGATCGGGTTTGTCGCTGGCTGCCCCTATCTCGGTGACATGCCGGAAGAATTGGCCCTGCCACGCCGCACCGATCCGCGCACACGAATTCCTGACCGGTCTGTTGCAATCGCCATGCGACAGACAGTCATTTATCCCCTGGTTTCGCCTGGAGGTTGGCATTTGATCGGCAAAACGCCAATCCGCATTTTCGATCTCGCCTGGCCGGAGCCGGCGCTCTTTAAGCCGGGCGACAGAATCCTGTTTGACCGCATCTCAGCGAGTGACTTCGAGCGTATTGAGCGTGAACTTGAAGCGAATGGCGGCAAACTGAAACCGATGACCGGTTGATATGACGGCCTATCTCAAAATCCTTCAACCGGGCGCGCACACAACGGTCCAAGACCTCGGTCGGATCGGGTATCTCGGCATTGGTGTTCCGCCTTCCGGCGCGCTGGATCCGGTCTCGCTTCGCCTCTCCAATCATGCCGTTGGAAACAATGAGGGCGAAGGCGCGTTGGAAATCGCCTATATCGGCCCGGAATTTTTGGTTGAGGCGGACAGCATCCGTGTGTGCGTTGTTGGGGAAGGCTCATCGATCCGGGTTCGTTCACCCGAACCGCTGACGATACCGGAAGGTCGGTCGGTCAGACTTCCCCGCGGAAGCGTCGGACAAGTCGTCATCGCAAAGGGGACGGCCATTGCATATCTTGCGATTGAAGGCGGTTTGGCGATCCCCTCGCTTATGGGCAGCCTCTCCACCTATGTGCGCGGCGGCTTCGGCGGTTTTCAAGGCCGCGCTCTGAAAGAGGGTGATCTCCTGCCTCTCACCTTGGAAGACGCGCCCGCGCGCCCGGAAGGCGGCTACGAAGCCCTACCAAACGCAGTACCGCAAAATGATGCGAGCGGCGCAGTGTCGGTGCGCGCCGTTCTCGGTCCGCAGGATGATTTCTTCACGGCAAAGGGCATTGAGACATTCTTGTCGGCCAGTTTTTCTTTTTCGAAAGCGTCTGATCGCATGGGCGCACGGCTCGACGGCCCCAGCCTGGAAGTGCGCGATTTTGAAAACTTTGTCTCGGACGGAATTACCGCTGGTGCGGTCCAGGTTCCGGGGTCCGGGCAACCGATTGTCCTACTGGCGGATCATCAGACAAGCGGCGGGTATCCCAAGATCGCGACAGTACTTTCTGCTGATCTTCCCATTTTCGGACGCATCAAGCCGGGTATGAAAATCCGTTTTAAGGCGGTCGGTGTTGAAGAAGCTGTCAGGATCGTGCGCGCGCAGGAAGCCTCGATTCAAAAGGCAATGCAGTCTTTTTCACCGGTCACAGATGCCGGGAAACTGAATGTCGACGCGCTTTTGAACGACAACATCGTCTCCGGCGTTTTTGGGGTCGAGGACAACTAAAACGCGTCCTGAACCTGCCTCCTCACGCGAAATTCCATTCAAATCACAAAGCCTGCAGGCCTTGTGAAGACGCTTGATTGGTCGGTTGCGACCACGATCCACACATCGTGTCCAGAACAAAGCTTCAATCAAAGGGAACGATTATGAAAACTCTTATCCTCGCCGTTGCAGTCTCAGCGTTCACCATTGGTGCAGCACAAGCTGAAAACCCTGGCTGGAACACGGATCCGTCACTTGGCGAAGCCATCTATACTCACAACTACAAGCCGGTCATCGGCAAATTCAACAAGCGTAAGGTCGGTTACAATCTTGAGCATCTTTCACCGAGGAGCCGCGCCCTCGCAGAGCAGCGGTTCGGTAAGACAGTAACCTCGCGCAAGAAAAAGCGCTAAGACGCCGACCCATTCGCCGTCACGATATTGAGATCTACAGCAAGCGCCTCCGCTCCACGCTTTTTGGCGTAAGCAAGCGGTCCTTCGGGGAGGTTGAGAACGAGCGAGGCGACACGGTCCACCGTCGTCGCCTCCTCGACAATTCCGGCTTCGAGACACGCCTCGCAGGCTTTCGCGAGAACGGCCTTTAAATAAAGCACGATCTCATCAGCGGAAAACTCGCGCCGATGGATCTTTGCAAAGTGCGCTTCCTCAGCAATAAGATCTTCAATCAACGGATCGATCACCGCGCCTCCGCCACCGGGATAGCGGTACCAGCCCACTCCCACTTTCTTGCCAAGTCGCCCTTCTTCAACCATCCGATCTGAAACGAGTGCTTTAAAGTGCCTGACCTCGGGCAAACGCTCTCTCTCAGAACGGCGCGCATAGTAAGGGCCATCAAGTCCGCTCAGATCCTGGGCTTCAAACGGTCCGATTGAAAACCCACTAGCAACAAGGGCCTCGTCAATTTCGTATGGCAGTGCACCGCGAAGAAGAAGCCGTTCAGCCCCTTCATAGAAGCGCCGCTCGATCCGGTTTGCGAGAAAACCGTCAACAAACACCACTGGCACACAGACTTTGCCCAGGCTCGAAAGCCAGGTCTCTAATTCCGCATCTGTCGCGAAAATGCGTTCATCCTTCGCGATCTCAAGAAGTGGCGCGCGATGGGCGGGAGCCTGAAAGCTCACTAACCGGACATTGAAACCAGCATCGATCAGGCCTTGGTAAGGACTGATATCAGCGATTGTCGTTTGAATGAGTATTCGTGCCCCTTTGACGAGGCAATCCGTAAGCGCGGCAAGGCGAGCGCCGCGGTCTTCCGGCCGGTCATTTCCGGCATCCACAAGAAGTTCCGCTCGTGGAAAGGTTTCATCCGTAATGTGTTGAACGATTCGGCTACGCCAATCATTGTCTGGTTGATCATCATGACGAAGGATTTGACCCAGAAAATGCTCCGAACGCTCGCGGGCGGCTTCATCATCATCCAACAGGACCACCTGATGCCCGGTCTTTGCGAAAAACGCCGCGAGCGACAATTGGAGCGCGCTTTCACCGGTGACAAGGATCGGACCGGAGAAGCGAAGAGACGGTTCAGGCGCGTTCGCGGTCAAGGGCGAGGAAACCATTATCGGAAATGGCGCGAAGGACATCACTCAGGCTTTCACTCAGCGTGCGGCCCGATGTGTCGACCGCGACATCTGCACGTCCATAAAGCGCTTCGCGGCTCACAAGGATTTTCTTGAGTTCATCGAAGGCTGCGGGATTGCCAGCCATGGGTCGTTCATCGCCCTGCGCCCTTACCCGTTCCATATGTTCTTCAGGTGCCGCCTTCAGCCAGATCGTATGGTAATGGCTCAAGAGAAACTCATAGGTTTCGGGTTCTGAGACAATCCCGCCTGCGACGGCAAGGACAATGCCGTTTTCACCCGCTGCAAGCTTTTCAAGCGCTTCGCGTTCGAGGAGCCGGTATCCTTCCTGACCATAAAGCGCAAAGGTCTCGTGCACGGACATCCCATTTGCCTGTTCAATCAGATCATTCAGCTCAACAAAGGGAACCTCCAGCTCCTTTGCGGCAAGCGCACCAAGGGTCGATTTCCCTGCTCCGCGCAATCCAATCAGGGCAATCCGCGCGCCTTTTTGGGCGATTTGCTCCTCCGGTTTGAAGAGTTCCAGAACCTTACGTTTTGTTGCCGCTGGTGCGCTCGCGTAGAGCCGCACCAGGTCCGGCAATTGATTGACCGCGTCCTGGGCTTCATCACGCACGAACCAGTCGATCCGCTCATCAAGTGCCGTTGCAACTTTATGAAGGAGGGCGATCGAAATGTTCCCCTCGCCCTGTTCAAGTTGCGCAAGATAACGCTGCGATACGCCGGAACGCTCCGAGAGAACCCGGCGGGACATGGAGCGGTAAAGGCGAAGGGCGCGGACCCGCTCGCCGACAAGAGCGACGAAACGTTCAATGTCGCCGGAAGCGTCTCGTTGCGGGTTTTGCACGTCCGTCATGGTTGCGTCTCCTGCTCCATCCTGCCCGCCTGTGCAGCAATCATAGGCCGGATCAAAGCCTCAATGTCTTCAGGTGGCTGTGTCTTATTAAGCCCCGGCGGCTGAACAAAAACGCTGACGAACGTTCCTTCAAAACACAGGATGTCGTTCTGATATCCGGCAACGGAAAACCCGATCGATGTGCGGCCCAGGCTCACGGGTTTCACTGCGCAAATCAGACGGTGGCGCGGTGTAGTCGGTGAGCGGAAATCCATCGATAGATGGACAAAGGGCGTTCCCATATTGCGGTCTTTGCGCATCTGGAACCACCCATCGCCGATGGTCGCTTCCCACCAGTAGTCAATGGCTTCGAGCGCAAAGCGTGGGATGGCACCCGTATAGGCGATATCGGCGGGGTCGCAATCCGCCCACCCGACACGGATTTCGTAATGGAGGAGCCCGTCGCGGCGTGGTTCTGCATTCATTTAGTAAGTCTCGACATGATAACGACCGTCTTCGCGCATCTGATCGCGCACCTCGGTCCATTCCAGTCCGCTGGAACGGGCGATATCGCTTAGAGCCTGCTCTACGCCCTCTTCCATGGCGCGCAGACCGCAAATGTAGATGTACGCATCCTTGTCGGTGAGATAGGTCTTCACCGTCTCAGCTTCATTGCGCAAGCGGTCCTGCACGTAATGTTTGGGTTCTCCGTCGACGCGGCTGAACGCGAAGTATTTCTGTAACAGCGTTTCCGGGACTTTCTTAAGCGGACCAAAATAGGGAAGCGCGTCGGGAGAGCGGGCTCCGAATACCAGCATCATCGGCTCGCCGTTGGTTCCGTCGGTGCGCTGGCGGCGCATTGTGAAGCCGCGGAACGGCGCGGATCCCGTTCCCGTACAAATCATCAGGATTTTCGCATGGCTGTCGGACGGCATCAGGAAGGTCGAACCGAATGGTCCGGTTACCTTCACCGTGTCACCCGGCTTCAGGTCGCAAACGTAGTTTGAACAAACACCGAGGTCTTCGCGCTTTACCGTCAGGGCCAGATTGTTCGTGTTCGGACGTTCACCATCGCGCGGGCTGGCGACTGAGTACAGACGAGGCAGATGGGGTTTTCCATCCTTATCGACACCAGGCGGTGTGATGCCAATGCTTTGCCCCTCAATCACCGGGAAGGTCTGATTGCCAAGATCGAGAATAATATGGCGCACATCGCTGTCGGCATTCTCGGACGTAAGCCGGTAGTTACCCTGAACAACCGCTTCAGCCGGATTTCCGAGATTGAAGAGATTGATGGTCGGTTTTGATGCTGATGCCGGCGCTTTTGATTTTCCGCCAGCCCCCTTGTGAGCATCAGCGAGCAGCGCCGCGATCTCGTCGTCAAGCGCTTCAAGGCTCGTATCGGCGGCATCTCCATCATCAAGCGCGATATCTTCCTGTTCAGGAAGTTCGGTCCATTCGAACTGCTCTTCGAGCGTATAGGGCTTTAGAACCACTCGCCATTCGTCGATTGACCCCGTCGGACACGGCGCAATGCAATCCATACAGAAATTGCACTTATCATAATCAACGACGACGTTGTCATCGTTATGGGTGATTGCATCGATCGGACAGGCTTCCTCGCAGGTGTAACACCGGATGCAGATTTCCGGGTCGATCAGATGCTGTTTCAGCGGCTTGTTCATGTGGGCAATCCCGTCGTCTCTCAAAACAGGTCGTAACTGGCGAAAAAGAAAACGCCATCCTGTTCCCCCCCCTGTTATGGGGAGGAAATGTCAGCGTTTTCCGTCCTTTCGCCTTACGCCATGTGCAGTTGGACGTATTCGAAGTCGCCCGGCTTGTTGTCGATCCCGACGCGCGGCGGTGCGATCCAGCCAGCATATTTGCCGGGTTCCCATACAGCCTTCATCAAAGACTGAATGAAATCGCCATCGGCTTTGGTCGGCAGCCAGTCGGCAGATTTCTTCTCCCATTCTTCGGAAGTGAGGAGATCACCATCCGGGCTCACATGCGCTTTCTGGAAGAAACCAATCTGACGGTGGAAGCCGGTATGGGGAAGCTTCAGTTCAAACTCGATACCGATCTTTTCGATCGTTTTGTTCCAACGCTTTACGCCACCTGCTGCGTCGCGCGTGTAGTCGTCGCGCAAGCGCATATTGATGGCTGACAGCGCCGGCATGTCGACAACTTTGATCTCGCCGTCGACCAGTTGAACGACCGGATAGGTGTCATTCTTCAACTGGTGGTCGTCATCGATCTTGGTCTCCTGATACCGGCCTTTAATGCCGGCATTGAAGGCGTTCGCAGCATTCGTTGAAACTTCCTGACCGAAGAGATCGAGCGACAGTGAATAATGCAGATTGAGCTTCTTCTGGATCGTCGGAAGATCGATGACACCAAGATCGCGGATCTTATCAATGTCATAGGGATCAGAAATACCCGCCTCTTTCATCGCCTCACAGGTACGCTGAACGGTCCGTCCAACACCCGTTTCGCCAACGAACATGTGGTGCGCTTCCTCCGTCAGCATGAAGCGGCAGGTGCGTGACAGCGGGTCGAAGCCCGACTGCGCGAGGCTCTCAAGCTGCATCTTGCCGTCACGGTCGGTGAAGTAGGTGAACATGAAGAACGAGAGCCAGTCAGGCGTTTCCTCGTTGAAGGCACCCAACATGCGCGGCGCCTCATCGGAACCAGACTGACGGCGCAGAAGATCATCTGCCTCTTCGCGACCGTCCTTGCCGAAATATTTCTGAAGGAGGTAGACCATCGCCCAAAGGTGCCGCCCCTCTTCGACGTTCACCTGGAAGAGATTGCGCATGTCGTAGAGCGACGGGGCGGTTTTGCCGAGGAACCGCTGCTGCTCAACGGAAGCCGGTTCGGTATCGCCCTGAATTACGATGAGACGAGAGAGCATTGCGCGGTATTCACCGGGGACTTCCTGCCAGGCCGGTTCGCCGTAATGTTCACCGCATGGAATGGTCCGTCCTTCGACCTGGGGTGCGAGCAAAACGCCCCAACGATATTCCGGCATTTTGACGTAGTCGAATTTCGCCCAGCCTTTCGGATCGACACTCACCGCTGTGCGCAGATAAACGAGGCTTTCCTGAAAGCCCTCCGGCCCAAGGCCGTTCCACCAGTCGATATAACCCGGATGCCAGCGCTCCAGCGCCTTCAGAACCTTCTTATCCGATGTCAAATTGACGTTGTTCGGGATCAGCGTATCGTAGTTCACATTGATCAAGTCGAGCATTGTCTCTCTCCCTTTTAAGGTGCGTTCTGGAAGCGGGTTTGCCCGCTCAGATCGCCACTTTCACTGCCGGTGCGCGTTCGCTGCTGTCACCGGAATTCGGTTCACCTGCCGTCTCGATCAGAAGGATCGAGGCTTCTTCTTCAGCGACAGGCCGGTGCTTCACGCCCTTTGGGACCACATAGAGATCCCCCTTGTTGAGCGTGACATTTCGCTCCTCGGTCTCGATCACTATGGTTCCGTCAAGAACGAGGAAAAAATCGTCGGTGTCTTCATGGGCGTGCCAGACGAATTCGCCCTGGAACTTCGCCACCATGATGTCGTGCCCGTTAAAAGAGCTCACAACTTTCGGTGACCAGTGGTCTGAAAACAGGCTGAGCTTCTCGGCAAGATTGACAGCTTCTGGCATCGCCTTTTCCTAAACCCGCTTCATGTCGTAGACGCCGCGCATACCTGTGCCGTAGCGCTGCAATGCACCTTCTTCACCAACAGCATTTGGACGCTGGAAAACCCAGTTCTGCCAGGCGGTCAATCGCCCAAAAATCCGGGTTTCCATCGTTTCCGGTCCTGCAAAGCGCAAGTTTGCTTCCATGGCGGTCAACGCATCCGGCGAGAAACTCGCGCGCTCTTCGAGGAAAATGCGCACCTCGTCCTCCCAATCGATATCGTCAAAACCATAGGTGATGAGGCCGTGCTCGTTTGCATCGAAAGCTTCAAGCGGATTACCGAGTTCTGCGAGCGCCTCTTCCGTCTTTTCCGGCTCACCCAGGAAACGCGTTTCGAGCCGCGTCAGGTCGTTCGCCATCGGCATCGGCCCGAAATTGCTCTTCGTCAGTGTGATCGTCGCAATCGGGCGGTTGTCGCCATCAAAGTCGCCTTCCATCATGTAGCTGCGGTCTGAGGCAAAAGCGATTTCAGCCAGAACGCCTGCGAAACAGGAGCCATGCTCAATCATTGTGACGATCGTGCGCGATGTCACGTCGATACGCTTCAAAACGCGCTTCCAGTAGAGCAGGATTTCATTCGCGAGCCAGTGGTCGGCATTCTCAAGAAGCACCGCCTCGTGGGCGACAACACGCGCCGGATCACCTTGTGACTTGAAGACAAGTACGCCGATTTCCATCTCATTGAGGCGAAGATGCAGGATCGCATCATCGAGCTCACGGGCAGCGCGCAGGATCCAGGTCTCACAGCCCTCGGCATGAAGAGCCTCGATCGATTCCGGAGCGTCATCCTCCGGTCCGGAGATTTCAATCGTTGCCGTGCGCAGATCGCGATCGATAGAGACGTCGACAGCCGTATAGCTGATGGCGCCGTCTTCGCCGAATGTACGCGATAGCGGTTTAAGTTCGATGCCGGTCGCATCTGATGGCCTTGGTGATTTGGCAGCAAAGTCTTCGGCGCGCGCCCTCACCTTTTCATCAAATTCGGAGTTCTTCACGACCTCATCGACGAGCTTCCAGTCGAGTGCTTTGCGTCCTTTGAGCCCTTCTTCGAACGTGCAGAACACATCCGCAAGATCGCGGCGCACTTTGCGCTTGTCTGTCACACGGGTAAGACCGCCGGTCCCGGGAAGAACGGCGAGAAGCGGGGTTTCCGGCAGCGCAACACTCGATGAGCCATCATCGGTTAGAATGATGTGATCGCAGGCAAGCGCGAGCTCGTAGCCGCCGCCAGCGCAGGAGCCTTTGACAGCGCAGATCCAGTGCTGGCCCGATTCAGCACCAGCCTGTTCGAATGTGTTCCGGGTCTCATTCGTGAACTTACAGAAATTCACCTTGTGAGCGTGGGTGGCGCCGCCAAGCATGCGGATGTTCGCGCCCGCGCAAAAGACCCGCTCTTTGCCGGACTGAAGAACGACTGATTTTACCTCGGGGTGTTCAAACCGCAGCCGCTGCACAACATCAGCGAGTTCGATATCAACTCCAAGATCATAGGAGTTCAGCTTGAGCTCATATCCATCGAAAAGGCCCGAATTCTCATCGACATCCATTGTAACGAAGGCGATGGGTCCATCGAGATCAATCCGCCAGTGACGGTACTTCGACGGATCGGTTTGAAAATCGATGATCTTGCTCACGGATGGCTCCTCCCTGATCCGTAATCTCTGCAAAAATCCTTATACAGGCCGTACTCGGTTAATCCAGAGGTTTTACGCTATATATTGCAATTATTTCGAACGAAAAGAGCGAAAAGGCAAAAATCTTGTCCAATTTATGCATTATTATGCACAATTAGTTCGTTTTGAAGCCTCTCAATCCGGTCGCTGTAATCGACTGGATTGAGGCCCATTAGCTCGCCATCATGGTCTCCTGCACGCGCCTCGAAGAGCAATTCCTCGGCGATTACGGCAAGACGACGGGCAGCATTGTGGCGTCCCATCTCTGCCTTCAAGCAGGCATTGGCGTATTGGATGAGTGCCTGGACAAAGAAGCGCTCGCGGCTTTTTTCCGGGCAACGGAACCACACAGGTTCTAGGACTTCATGGGCCTCCCAATAGAATCCGTTGTCGATCAACCGAACACCATATTGCCAGGCGACGTTGTTAGCGTGTCTCCGCGGGTCGGTGAACTCAGGTGCAGAATGGGCAATGTCTTCAAGAAATCCGTCGTCCGGCCGCGCGTTCTCGCCCGGCCTGTGCTTGTAGGTGGGAAGCGGAAGCACGGCGGCGTCACTCATTGTCCAACGGCCTTGATCGGCACGACCGTACTTTCGATACGCTGAAGGCACGTAACAAACTCTGCAACAGCCGACAGCGTTTCCTCAGGTTTTTCCAGATGCGGGGCGTGTTGACACCCTTCAATCTCCACACGATCGAATGGCGAATAAAGCCGTGTCTCCAGCTCATCCAGTTGCGCCATCGACCCGTATTGGTCATCTCTACCCTGGATACCCATAACGGGGATGCGCAGATGATCGATGGTCGCGCCAATGTTCCAGTCGCGGAAATTCGGGTCGAGCCAGGCGTCATTCCAGCCCCTGAAAGCGTTGTCGACATGGTGGTGATGACGGGCAAGCTTTTCTTTGAGATCGCCTGTCTCATAGGCGGATTTGGCTTCAGCGATTGATGCAAGACCCGCATCTTCCGTGAAGAAATGCGGAGCAATCAGAATAAGACCGCGGATGCGCAGATCCTCGACCGTCCCGCCATAAAGTGCTGCAATTGATGCGCCATCGCTGTGTCCGAGAAGCACACCCTTTTCGAAACCGATTTCAGCAAGAACCTCGGGAAGAACGTCGACAGCTTCGCGCGTCATATAATCGAGCGGACGCGGCAGATCTGCCGGATCAGAGCCGCCATAACCTGCCCGGGAATAAACAAATACACCCCAACCGGTTTTCTCCGACAGACGTTCCGGGAAATCCCGCCAGAGCGAAACACAGCCAAGGCCTTCGTGAAGAAGGACGATTGTGGGAGCATCTTTTGGACTTGGGCCAAAAGCCACCGCTTCAAGCTGTTTTCCGCCCGCTCTAATCGTCGTGCGCTCGCCGCTCTTCCAATCCATCGGTTTTTCCTTCCGCTTGTCAGGCGCGCAGTTTGAAGCGCTGGATTTTGCCGGTCGCCGTCTTGGGCAGATCGTCGACGAATTCAATCCAGCGCGGATATTTCCATTTCCCAATCGCCTCTTTGACATGCTCTTTCAGGAGGTCATCCAAACCATCGGCGACCGTCTCCTTTTGCAGCACAACAAAGGCTTTCGGCTTTTCGAGCCCCTCCTCATCTCGCGCGGCAACGACGGCCGCTTCAAGAACGGAAGAATGGGAGACGAGCGCCTGTTCGACTTCAAAGGGGGCGACCCAGATCCCACTTACTTTGAACATGTCATCGGTCCGACCGCAGTAAATGAGTCGGCCATCTTCGCTCTGTTCATATTTGTCGCCGGTGCGGGTCCACTCACCAAGGAAGGTTGTCCGGCTCTTCTCCCGGCGGTTCCAATAACCGGATGCTGCGGAAGCACCCTTCACCAGAAGCTCGCCAACCTCTCCGGGTTTGACGTCTTCGTCCTTTTCATCGACCAGCCTTAAGTCGTAGCCGGGAACCGCAAGACCGGAGGTTCCGTAAACTACGCTGTCGGACCGGTTCGATAAAAAGATATGCAGCATTTCCGTTGAACCGACGCCATCCAGAATATCGGTGTTCGTCAATGCGTGCCATTTACGTCCGATCTCAGCTGGCAGGGCTTCACCCGCAGAAATCCCGAGGCGCAGCCGGTCAAAGCCCGGTGTTTCCTCATCCATTTGCGCAAGCATCGCCGCATAGAGCGTCGGCACACCGAAGAACATCGTCGGTCGCGCTTCGCTTAAGAGCGCGAACACGCTGTCAGGTGCCGGGCGACCCGCGAGAAGCCAGGTCGTCGCACCGACCGACATTGGGAAGGTCATCGCATTGCCAAGCCCATAGGCAAAAAACAGCTTAGCCGCGGAATACACGATATCGTCTTCACGCATCTGAAGGACTCGATCCGAATAGGTGTCGACTGTCGCCCTTAGGTTTGAGTGAACGTGGCATACGCCTTTCGGAATGCCCGTTGAGCCTGACGAGTACAGCCAGAAGGCTCCCTCGCCTCCGCTCACGGTAACTGCCGGTCGTGTCTCGCAAACGGCAAGCTCACTCGCAAAACCAAGCGTGCCCTTTGGCGGACTATCGCCAATCACGAAGATCGCCTGCAGATAGGGATTACCAGCCAGGATCGGCTCAACCACCGGATAGAGCGCTGCGGAAACGAAAAGCGCCCGGGCCCGACAGTCCAGAAGAATCGTGTTGTAGATTTCGGCAGAAAGCAGCGTATTGAGTGCGACCGGTATCACACCCGCTTTGAGGCTGCCCCAGAAGATAATCGGAAACTCGATCTGATCGAGGACGAGGACTGCTGCCCGGTCCTCCGGGCGCAGGCCGTGCCGCTCATAGAGCGCGGCGAGCTTACCGCTTTCTGAAGACAGATTTCCGTAAGTGAGGCTCCGTTTGGCGCCGTCGCCCTCAATAAACGCGACCTTTTCGGCCAAAGCGCCTTCACCGTGCCGATCAACAAACCAAAGTGCTGCGTTTTCGTTCGTCTGCGCACCATCACCAGTGACGGCGTGGGCAGCACGCTGTTCAGTCTCCGCCATGTCTCCTCCCAAAGACCTTGCCTGATCCCTGGGAAGTCATACACGACTAAGCCTGATGCGCAAGATAATGCGTGAGATCTGAAGCATGTCTGGAAGAAGCGCTAGAAAGATATGTGATTTAATGCATTATTTTGCATGAAACTCAATCAAACACCGAGATACTGGTGCTGAACATCCTCTTGCGCAGCAAGCTCTTCGGAGGTGCCTGACCAAACGACATGGCCCTTCTCTACAATGAAATGACGGCTAGCAATTTTGAGAAGGTCATGCAGATTTTTGTCGATGACGAGGATCGATAAACCACTGTCGCGGATTTCAACCAAGGCTTCCCAGATTTTCTCGCGAATGAGAGGAGCAAGCCCTTCCGTCGCTTCATCAAGGATGAGAAGCCGCGGATTGGTCATCAGCGCCCGACCGATCGCAAGCATCTGCTGTTCTCCGCCTGAGAGCAGATTGCCCATGGACCGACGGCGCGAAGCAATCTCCGGAAAGAGATCGAAAACCCGGTCCACGGTCCAGGGATTTCCCTGTTTCAAATGGTTGCTTGCGGTTGCGACAAGGTTTTCGCGCGCTGTGAGGTTCGGAAAGACCTGACGACCCTCGGGAACAAGGCCAATCCCGAGATTGGCAATCTTGTAAGACGGAAGTCTGGCGATCTCGCGCCCCTGAAAAATAACACTTCCTGACGACGCCTTGACGATCCCCATGATCGTATTCACCGTCGTTGTCTTGCCCATCCCGTTGCGGCCAAGAAGGGTGACGACTTCACCCTCGCCGATCGCAAGATCGATCCCAAAAAGCGCTTTGCTCACACCATAAGACGCCTCAAGGCTTTTTACCTCCAGCATTGCCATAGCGTCAGTCCTCGCCAAGGTACGCCGCGCGAACGGCATCGTTGCTTCGGATTTCCTCCGGCGTTCCGGTCGCAATAATGCTTCCGTATACGAGAACCGAGATGCGATCAGCGAGCGCAAAGACGGCATCCATGTCATGCTCAACCAGAAGCATCGTTTTTTGACCTTTAAGGCTTCTCAGGAGTTCGATCATCTGACCGGTTTCCTCGATCCCCATTCCCGCCATCGGCTCATCGAGAAGGAGGAATTCTGCCTTTGTCGCAAGCGCCACGGCAATCTCCAACTGGCGCCGCTCACCGTGCGACAGCGCACTTGCCACGTCGTCGCCGCGTAACGCGAGCCCTACTCTTTCAAGCGCCTCCTGCGCGGCATTGCGCAGATGGGGGAACTTGCGGGCAGGACGAAAGAAACGGAACGAATGCCCCTCATGAGCCTGGGCAGCGAGTGCGACGTTATCGGCTACCGTCATATTCATCAGCAGGCTGGTGATCTGGAAAGACCGGGCCATGCCCAGTCGGGCGCGTTGGTGTGCGGCAAGCTTCGTGATCGGCTGGCCTTTGAAGAGGATCGCACCGCCATCGGGCTGCGTGCCACCTGATAGCTGCGCAATCAGTGTCGTCTTGCCTGCCCCATTCGGCCCGATGATTGCGTGAACTTCTCCCTCAAGCACTTCGAGCGTGATGTTCTTAGTGGCCTGCACGCCACCAAAGCTTTTATTAAGGTCCTTGATCTCGAGAAGCGGTGTCATTTTTCGCGCCCCTTACGATTGAAGAGACTAACAAGACCGCCGGGTAAGAACAGGACAGAGAGGATCAGGAGCATACCGAAAGGTAAGTGCCAGAACTTGCCCCAATCGTGACTGAAGATCGCAAGAACCTCTTCAATCACAATCTCCATGACGATGAAGATCACAGCGCCCATAACGGGGCCAATGGTTGAGCCCGCACCGCCAAGGATGACCATGAACATCATTTCGCCCGACCGGGTCCAATCGATCATTTCGGGTGAAATGAATGTCGTGAAGTTGCCGAGAAGCGCACCGGCATAACCGCAGATTGCGCCAGCAATCACAAAGGCCGTCAATCGGAAAAGATAGACATTGTAGCCGATCATCCGCATGCGTTCTTCGTTGTCCATGCCGCCACGCAACACCATACCGAATCGGGAATGAATGATGGTGCGAACAAGAAGAACAGTCAGGATCAGCGAGATGTAGCAGACGAGGTAAAGCTGGATCGGATCGTCAAGACTGATCAGCGGAAATTCGGAGCGCACATCGATCGTCAGGCCGTCGTCGCCGCCATAGGCTTCAAGCGAAACAAGAAAGAAGAACATCATCTGAGAGAAGGCCATGGTAATCATGATGAAATAGACACCACGCGTTCTCAGACAGATCGCCCCCACTATGAATGCGAAGAAGGCCGAGAAGAAAACCGCAAGCCCCAAATGGATGAAGCCGTTGTAAGTCGCAACCAAATCCCATTCGCCATAGGTTGCGTGATAGGACGGAATCCCGACGCAATAGGCCCCAATGCCGATGTAAACAGCATGTCCGAATGACACCATCCCGCCATAACCGAGGATCAAATTCAGACTAACGGCTGCAATCGCCAGACAGACGAGACGTGTGGCGAGGTCCATGTAGAAGGGCTCATCGATCCACATGAAGAAGGGTGGCAGAACCCCAAGCAGGATAAGGACCAGGACACTGAAGATCCGGCGTCCGGTCTTGCCGGGGCGATCCGCCATTTCGGCTTGAGAGAAACCGGCCATTTCTTAGCGTACCTTCGGCGGGAAGAGACCCTGCGGTCGAACCGCCAGGATCAGAGCCATCAGAATGTAAATCAGCATTGCCGAAACGGCTGGCGCGGCAGTTTCTGCTGCATTCGATGACATGAACAGTTTGAAGAGCCCATCGATGAACGACCGGCCGAGAGTATCAATAAGCCCGATCAAAAGTGCTGCAATGAAGGCGCCTTTCATGGAGCCGATCCCACCAACAATGATCACGACGAACGCTGTGATGATGATGCCGTTGCCCATCCCGATTTCCGCCTCCGTAATCGGCGAAATCAGCATCCCCGCAACCCCGGCGAGCACCGCGCCAAGGGCAAAGACGAGGCCAAAAAGCATCTGGATGTTGATACCAAGCGCCGACACCATCGTCCTGTTGGATGCCCCCGCGCGGATCAACATTCCAAGGCGCGTAAAATTCACGAGCCAGAACAGGCCGAACGCTATCGCCAGCCCGGAACCGATGATCAAGAGCCTGAAGACAGGCAGGACTATGCCCGGAAAGATTTCGATCTGTTCATCCAGAAACGCCGGTATCGGAACGGCAATCCCCGCCTCACCCCAAATAATTTGAACGAGTGTGTCGAAGATCAGAATGAGGCCGAAAGTTGCAAGAACCTGACTAAGGTGGTCCCGCGTATACAGATAGCGAGCCAGACTAAGTTCAACGGCATAACCAACGAGCGCAATCAGCGGTATTGCGAGAAGGATGCCGAGAAAATAATTGC
>JBCDCU010000037.1:0-16956 GCA_039181265.1 Pseudomonadota bacterium
AAGGATTCATTTGCAAGCAGTTCCGCTCAGATGGTAGTCGGAGAAAATCGCCTCACAATAACCCTTTAGCCAAGGCTTTCAACGCCGTGACCTTTGAAACCGGTCGAACTAAGCATTCCCACATAGAGACGGAAATGACGCAGCCACGCCGCATTCTCGCCCTTGAATCAAGCTGCGATGAGACTGCGGCAAGTGTTGTCATCTGGCATGGGGACCCGGCTCGTGATGGAGGCGGTGAGATCGCCTCCAACGTCGTTATCAGCCAGATCGACGAACACGCCGCATTCGGCGGAGTCGTCCCCGAGATCGCGGCGCGCGCCCATGTCAAAGTGATGGATCAGGTCGTAAAGGCTGCGCTCATCGACGCAAACCTAAGACTGAACGAGGTGGACGCGATCGCCGCGACGGCTGGTCCGGGTCTCAATGGCGGGCTCTTGGTTGCGACAATGACGGCAAAGGCCATGGCCGCCGCACTTGGAAAACCCTTCTATCCGGTCAACCATCTCGAGGGCCATGCGCTGACCGCGCGGCTGACTGACGGCGTTTCGTTTCCTTATCTTCTGCTTCTGGTCTCCGGTGGCCATACGCAGATACTGACCGTCCGTGGCGTTGGCGCCTACGAGCGTATGGCTACAACCATCGACGACGCACTTGGTGAAGCCTTCGACAAAACGGCGAAACTGCTTGGACTCGGCTTTCCCGGCGGCCCTGCGGTGGAAAAGGCGGCGGAGAGCGGCAATCCAAAACGCTTTTCGTTTCCACATCCGCTCAAAGGACGAGAGAGCCTGAACCTGTCTCTTTCCGGTCTGAAGACCGCGGTACGGTTAAAAGCGCAAGACGCAGCGCCATTGTCGGAGAGCGATATTGCCGATCTCTGTGCCTCGTTTCAGGAAACCATCGTCGAGATTCTCGAAGATAGGGTGTCGCGCGCTATGGAACGTTTCATTGGAGCAGAACAGCCCGCCGAGCCGACGCTCGTAATCGCGGGTGGTGTTGCTGCAAATCGAGCCATCAGGACGATGCTTGAGAGGCTAGCATCCGAGCGCAGTTTCCGACTGGCCGCTCCCCCACCCCGGCTCTGTACAGATAACGCCGCAATGATCGCGTGGGCGGCTGCAGAGCGTATGGCTCTGGGCGAAGACGGCAACATGGATTTCGTACCACGCCCTCGCTGGCCGCTCGACGAAACCCGGACGATGATCGGCCACGGCAAACGCGGAGCGAAGGTATGAGCGATATTGCGGTGATTGGAGGCGGCGCCTGGGGAACAGCCCTTGCAAGCGTTCTAGCCCGTGCTGGACACCGCCCGATCCTTCTTATGCGTGACCCGGCACGCGCAAGTGACATGAACATGTCGGGAGAAAACCGCAAATATCTGCCAGGCATCAAACTTCCACCGGAGATTCACGCAACTGCGGTCATGAGCGAGATTGAATCCGCCAGCCATGTTCTGGTTGTGACCCCTGCGCAAACCTTGCGGGACGTCCTTGAGACCCACACTCCTCACATCCGCGAGGACGCGCACCTCATCTTGTGCTCGAAAGGGATTGAACAGGACACCGGAAAACGGGTGAGCGAGATCGCAGCCGAAGCCTGCCCGAGGCGCGCGCTCGCCATTTTATCCGGACCAAGTTTCGCTGACGATGTGGCCCAAGGTCTTCCGACTGCCGTGACGCTTGCCGCCGAAACCCTGGAGGCGGCAATTGCCTTATGTGAGACCCTGTCAGCACCCCATTTCCGGCTCTACGCCACTGATGATATTGCAGGCGCAGAACTCGGGGGGGCTCTTAAAAACGTGTTTGCGCTCGCCGTCGGTATGGCGCGCGGTCGTGGCCTTGGCGCGAGCGCAGAGGCTGCACTCATTACACGCGGCTTCGCGGAACTCCAGCGTCTCGCCCGCCATTTCGGAGCCCGGCCGGAAACGCTCACAGGCTTGTCCGGGCTCGGCGATCTGATCCTCACCTGCTCAAGTCCGCAATCACGAAACTTCGCCTACGGTTTTGCGGTTGGTGAAGGACGCGACCTAAGCGGAATGAAGCTCGCGGAAGGAATTCATACAGCCGGCATCGCAGCAGACCTTGCCAGGAATGAAGGGATTGATGCGCCCATCATATCGGTGGTCCACGCTGTTTTAAATGATAAGCTGAGCGTCGATGACGCTATTGCGGGCCTTTTGAAACGTCCCATTAAAGCAGAGAGTGTGTGAGATGAAGAATGTGCTGACGGGCTGGGTTTTGTTGGCGAGCGTGATGCTCTGTGCAACGGCTTCCCTTGGCGCGGATCGCACGTCGCACTACACCAAGCTTGATTTCGAACGGGACTGCAAGCCACTCAACGATGTGGAAACATCCGACGACGAACCCGAGGTCGGGGGGACCTTTCACTGCCGCGGATTTCGCGATTACCCGATCATCCTTAAGGTCGGCGATCTTCGCGAGAGTGTGCAATACGGCAAAATCCGTCAGGACTTGATCGACACTGCCTGGGAGAGTTTCGCCCAGTGGAATGTGCTCAATCCGACGACAGAATGGCGAGTAGAGGGTGATAGGCCTGTCGCTGCCATTCAACGCTTCTTCATCGAAAACCCTGATAAAGACGGCAACGCGCCTGCAGCGCAGGACCGCGGGCAGGTTCTGGTGGTCAGCCTGGTCGCCACCGAAGATAATAACGGCACGGGCTGCGTCGTTGGCTATGTTGACGCGCGCGCCAACACGAATGCCAATGTCTTAGCCCGCGAATTGGCGGACACCGTGAAGCCCGATCATGATTGTTCCATAGACCCGATCTTCCACGCCAAGCGCGGCCCGCTTTCCGGGACGCCAAGCCGTTCATTTCCCGCTTCCAATTAGCGAGAAGCGCGGGTAAACCGGCACAGTCTTAAAACCAAGTCATGCTTGGTCTTTCCCATTCCCAGCTAGGAGACGGCCATGCTGTTTGCTTTCGTCGGTTACGACAAACCCAACTCCCTTAATCTTCGCATGGACAATCGACCGGCCCATGTTGAATGGCTCAAGTCAAATCCGATTCCGATCGCAGGCCCCCTTCTCGATGATGACGGTAATCCTTGCGGGTCGATTGTGATTTGCGAGGCGGAAAGCCTTGAAGAGGCGGCTAGAATTTTCGCAACGGACCCTTATGCCGAAGCAGGACTGTTTGAAAAAACCGATCTTCGCCCGTGGAAGTGGGTGATTGGCGCGCCTGAATAGGCGCAAGGACTAAAACACTGCACTATAGGGAGATCCGCATGGCGTACTGGTTGTTCAAGTCTGAACCGTTCAAATGGTCCTGGGACCAGCAGAAGGCCGAAGGCGACAAAGGCGGCGAATGGGACGGCATCAGAAACTACCAGGCGCGCAACTTCATGCGGACGATGAAGCTTGGAGAAAAGGGCTTCTTCTACCATTCGAACGAAGGTCTAGAAATCGTCGGCATTATTGAGATTTCCGCTGAATCCCATCAGGATTCGACGATCGATGATGAACGCTGGGACTGCGTTGATGTCCGCGCGGTTTGCGACATGCCGAAACCCGTGACACTGAAACAGGTGAAAGCAACCGAAGCACTCAGCGATATGTCACTGGTAACGTCAATGCGGCTTTCCGTTCAACCGGTGAAAGACGAGGAATGGGATATCGTCTGCCGCATGGGCGGGCTCGATCCGAAGACCTTGAAGCCGCTTTGATCATCAACAGGTTTGATCAAACGATCACCGATCTTTGCTTTTCCCGCCAGACGGTCCGGTTATTGTGACACTCTCCTCCAAGGCATCCGCGGGAGTAAGAGGTCACATCACGACATGAACATCTACCACGCCTTCTTTGACCTGGAAAAAGGGCAGTCCGATCTGGACTTTGCCGAGGATTTGAAAAGCTTTCTGAATTACCTGACGGATCGCGGCAAGATCGAAGGCTGGCGTTTGATGCGGCGTAAGCTCGGTCTTGGCCCGGCCGGTATGGGTGAGTTTCACCTGATGATCGAGACCCGCGATCTCGCCCAGCTCGATGCAGCGTTTGACATGGCAAGCGAACGGTCCGGTGAAATGGAAGACCGCCACGCTACGGTCAATCAGAAGGTCTCAAGCATTACCTTTGCGCTCTATCGCGACTTTCCGGATCCGCACCGAAAACGCGGCGAAGAAAAGTTCTGATTATGCTTCGCCTATCAACAGATGAAGCGCGCAGAACGATCCTCCACCTTCAGGGGCTGACACGGCCACAGAACCGCAGGCTCACCCCGACGGACCTGCATGACCTGATCGAAACACTCGGTTTCGTTCAGGTTGATTCGATCCAATGGGTGGAACGCGCCCACCACATGATCCTGCACGCACGCAATCAAACCTACCGGCCAAAAGACCTCCACCGCCTGGCAGAACGCGAGCAACTCCTGTTTGAAAACTGGACGCATGACGCCTCCTACATTCCGTCATCCTTCTACCCCTATTGGAAGCACAAATTTCGCCGCGAGGAAGCGCGGCTTCACGATAAATTCCATGATTGGCAAGGCGCGGGATTTGTCGCCCATCTCGATGATCTGATGGCACGCATCGAACAGGACGGCGCGTTAATGTCCCGTGATCTGGAACGCCCACCAGGCAAACAGGAGATGTGGCAGTGGCACGATGGTAAAGCGGCGCTGGAATATCTCTGGCGTACCGGACGATTGTCGATCCGCGAACGCCGCAATTTCCAGAAAGTCTATGACCTTCCGCAACGCTGCCTGGGATCGGCTCCGCTTGACGATAGCGTCGATCATGACGCGTTCGTAGATTGGGCCTGCCGGCAGGCACTCGATCGGCTCGGCTTCGGATCGCCTGCAGACATTGCCCGTTACTTCGATCTCGTAACCATTGACGAAGCAAAGGAATGGCTTGGTCGCCAGGATGGACAAAGCGTTCGCGCCGTGACCGTTACGGGGGCGGATAGGTCCGAGAAAGCTCTGTTTGCACGGCCGGATATTGAAGATGTCCGCGATAGCCTTCCCGCCCTACCGGATAAAGCACGGTTCCTGTCTCCCTTCGATCCCGTTATCCGCGATCGCAAGCGCCTCCTCTGGCTTTGGGGCTTCGATTACAAAATCGAAATCTATGTGCCGGAAAAAAAGCGCCGTTTCGGCTATTATATCTTCCCGATCCTGGACGGCACAAAGCTCGTTGGACGGATCGACATGCGCGCTGACCGAAAAGCGGATGCACTTGCTGTGCGACGGATCTGGCTTGAGAAAGGCGTGAAATTATCGGTCGGGCGCAGGCAGCGTTTCGAAGCAGAATTGGCACGTCTCACGCGCTTCTGCGGTCTCTTGGAGACGGTTTGGGACGGGTCGGTTGAAGCAGGATAAAGTGAAATCCAAGGGGGGAGGTGAGCGATGGAATTTGGCGGCATCAACTATCTCGCGGTAGCCGCGGCAGGCGCTGCCGGCTTCGTTACTGGTGCAATTTGGTATACCGCACTCGGGAAAGCCTGGATGACTGCGGCAAGCCTTAGCGAAGAGGACGTCAAACCGAAGCCCACGCTATTCGTTATCGCAGCGCTTTGTCAGCTGATCATTGCGTGGGTTCTCGCCGGCCTCGTCGGTCACCTGGGCGAGGGTCAGGTCACGCTCAGAAACGGCCTCATCTCGGCGGCGTTTGTCTGGTTCGGGTTCGTGCTCACGACCCAGATCGTCAATCATCGCTTCCAGGGACGACCTTGGTCCCTCACCGCGATCGATTGTGGCCACTGGCTTGCCGTTTTGCTCGTCCAGGGAGCCGTCATCGGATTGATCGGCGTCGGAAGTTAAGCGAGCGTGCGGAAGGCCTCGACGACTTGTTCGTAAACGGGCCGCTTAAAGGGAACGACGAGTTCCGGCGCCTCGGAAAGCTCGCCCCAGCGCCATTCCGAAAACTCCGCTGGATGTACACCGCCGCCCGGTGAAAGCACATCAATCTCGCTGTCTTCGCCTTCAAAGCGAAATGCGAACCAACGCTGGGTCTGGCCGCGATATTTACCCTTGAGCGCGATGCCAAGCATCTCCTTCTGAAGGTCGTAATGGAACCAATCCGGTGCTTCGCCAATCAGACTGATTGAAGAGACATTGGTTTCCTCGAAGAGCTCACGCTTGGCGGCCTCAAGCGGGTCCTCGCCCTTATCGATCCCGCCCTGCGGCCATTGCCACAAATGATCGGGCTCCCGGTGTTCCGGATCGGTTTTCCAATTGCGCTTTCCAAGAAAGACCTGACCATCCCTATTAAAAAGAACGACACCGACGCAGGGCCGGTAGGGAAGATCATCATGGGTAAGGTTTTTTTTCGTCACGGTCGAACACCTGCTTCAAGCTAAGCGGCCGATCCCGAACTTGGAACCGAACGCCCGTTTTTCAGCATCTTTCGCACCGTCTTACAAGCGCTCAAGATGACGATTTCACTACCGTTGCAGCGCGACTAGAGCCGCATGATAACCGCATCACCGTCTTCGGGCGGGAGCGTCGGTGCTTGTGGAGCACCAGAAGTCATACCCAAAGCGCCGAAGGCTGAAATCTCCGCTTCGAGATCAGCAACGAACCGATCGAGGATGCTGGCGAATTGCGGATAGGAAAGGCCTTCAAGATACGCATCCGCCGACAAAACCAGAGTGCTTCCCTCATTCAATGACAGACGCGTCCGCCGCTCAACAAGAGACTGATTGCGCTCAAACGCCACCCACGGATCAAACCTTTCGGCGTCCACATGCTCCGCAACAATCCCGAACACGAAGATCGCATCATTTGCCGGGCTGTATCCGAGAGCGATATCCAGTTTTCCATCAAGGCGGATCGGAATGAGGTCGTTTTCATCAAACGCAAGTCCCCTGACACCTTGCTTGCTGGCAAATTCGGAAATCAGGTTTTCCGCACGAGCACCGAGGTTCATGACCGCCCTTCGCTCTTGTCTTGCGTCCCATCCTCTGCCGTTGCTTCCCGCTGCGCTGCATCGGGATCGGCCGCAGATGACGTCATGCGATCGACAAATCCCGGGCTGGCAATTCCTTTTGGTCTTTGCGCCATACGCTTGCGCGCAAGGTCTTCGGCGAACTTTTTCATTTCAGGTGAAACATCTCCGGTCATCTTAAACCTCCTGCATAACAAGTTGCACTGTTCCCATGGGCATTCCGCTCATGTCGAAACCGGGATGGTAAGTTGCTTCCATGCCGGGGGGCAGTAAACCACCACTGTCGAAAACACGCGCCGTCACCTGGAATTGAACACTGGGCGGAAATGCGACTTCAGCTTCCGTCGGCTTGTCGGAGAATGCCGTAATATCCTTGCCTTGCGATCCTGGTTTTAGAAGCAGCGTCATGGAGTAATTGACTTGCCCAAACGCTTCACCCTCATCGTAGCTCGACGACATAATACCAGGATCCGAAATCCTAGCGTTGATCGTATGCTGCGTACCAACATTCTGCGGGAGTTTAGCGCCGCGAAACGCCTGATAATAAGTGCCATTTGGCGTATCGACCGGATTACCGTCGAATGAGGGAAGCTTCTCAAGGGCACTCGTAAATGCGTCCGCAAGCCCTTGCATTGCGGGATTTCCGTCATTGTTGCGCAATGAAGCATTCACCTGCCGATAGGCTTGTGACGTATACATAGAGATCGAAATCGCCTCATCGAGGGTTACGCCATAAGCCTCCATCGCCGCTGCGGTTCGCGGTGTATCCAGGACGGCATCCATGAGATTATCGAATGTCCCCTGGTTGATGTAGTCATCTGTGCTTCCGGCAAGCGACGTATAGAACTGGCTCTGCTGAGCATTTTGAATGTATTGCTGCTTTTGTTCAGGAGTAAAGGTTTTCCCCGCCAGCACTGGATGGGTCGCACCCGCCGGATGCGCATGATTTCCAGCATTCTGTGCTCCGTTACCAAGAGACTTAAAGAAATCCGCTATCTTATGGCCGAATTCGACAAGTTTACTCCCAATCGCTTGTGCGCCTTTGACAATGGCCTGCCCAATTTTCTGGAAAATATTGGGTTGCGACTGCGCACCAGTCGCACCTCCGACAGTATCTGACATCCGTCCTACCTCACTCTGCGTTCGTTAAATGGTTGATGACGGAGGCCTTGACCTCGTTCACAAGCGCATCGGCGGCGTTCACCTGATTGAGTGCGATATTGGCCATATCGAACGCATCGAGACTCAATGGAACGACATTCGCAATTTCGAGATAATCCTGGTGAGCACGCACCCGAAGCGATCCGCCTGCAAGGCCGCCATCGGCTGCATTTCGACGCAAAAGGTCCTTCAAAATTGGCGTCGGAACGCCTCGGTGAACCCCATCGACAGGTGTTGTAATGGTGAGCTGGCCGGACGTTTGGTCAAACTCAAATTCGAGGCGACGACCGTTCTCAAAATCCAGGCGCAACCGCTTCTCAATCACTGGGCCCGGATCGAACCCGATGACCTCTTTTACCGCTCGCGCCAAAGATTGCCCATTCGTCATTCAAATCACCTTGTCTCACTGCATCGTGTGAAGGCACCTTAAGGCAGGAGATCGTAGGCTTTTGTTCCGAATGTTACAATTTGATCGTAAATCATGTGGCGCCCCGAAAAAACCGACGCGCGCTAGCGCGTTTCTAGAGAAAAGTCGCTAAAAGCTTGATTTATCCAACGTTGCAGAGATCGGGATCAGCTTTATTCCGCGCTTGTCGGCATCCTTTGCCCAACGCTGGAGGCGCTCGATTGTGACGGGAAAAGCGGACGCGACACCAATTGCCAGCCCCTTGTCGCGGGCAAGGCTTTCGAGTTCCAGAAGACGGGCGTCGATATCATCAGCGTTCAGAATTGAATCAAGAACGATTGTCGTCTGTGCAAAGGCGAGATTTGTCTGCTTTGCAACTTCGCCCGCGCGGCTGAGCGGGGTCGATCCGTCATCGACATACATCAGCCCGCGATCACGCAATTCTTCAAACAGCGGCTTCAGGGCTTCCGGAGAAGCGGAGAACCGCGCGCCCATGAAGTTCACGACGCCGACGTAATTGGTGATGCGCGCCAGAACCCAGTTCAGGCGATCGCGATTATCCGGCCAGGTGTTTTCAACGAGAAGCGTCTTCGGTCCGGGGTCATTGTTCGGATAATCAAATGGTTCCATCGGAAGCTGCAGAAGGATCTCGTGACCGAGTGCACGTGCTTTTGCCATCCATTCCTGCAAACCATTCACGTATGGAGCAAAGGCGAGGCTGACTTCACCGGGCAACCCATCAATCGCCTCTCGGGTTGTTTTCCGCCCGATCCCGAGACCGCCAACGACGAGGGCGACCCGGTTCAGTCCGCCATCGCTTGCGCCGGACGGTCGCGAATAGGCAACGAGGGCTTTTTCACCGTTCGGACCAATCCTTGGAAGAAAGCCATAGCGCGATTCTTCCACCAGCTCTTTTTCCGCAACGCTAGAGAGCGTGAGTCCGCTAACCGGCTGATCGACGTCGGATGGGTCATAGATCAGGACATCATTCGGATCGATTTCGGTCAATTGCCCGGGTTCCGAAGGTGTCAATTCGGTCAGAACCAGCTCCGTATCATTGTTCTGGTTCTGCGGTTCAACGTCGATCACAGCGACATCCCGATCGGGGTTGTCGAACTTGGGCTCAACAATACGCACATCGACCTGAGGCCGCCCGCCGGAAGGGTCATCGACGACGGCCACCCAAATCATCGCAAAGAACGCAAGGCTTGCAACAAGACCAGCTGAAACCGCTATGAACGGAAACTTGAGGACCTTGCCGATCAAACCCGCGGCGACGGTTTTCTTTTTACCTTTCACCCCGAGGGGTTTGTTCAAATCATCCAAGGCCGCTTGCCTTTGTGTAACCAGGGAACCTATCGATCAAACGAATCACTTTGCTGATGAGAGAAAGAATACCGGTCTAGCGGCTCCGTCACCACCTCAAGCGGTGATAGCATTGACAAACCCACCATTTCCAAACGACATGGCGGCAGGAAACAAAGAGCGACCAGGTCATGCGCGGTTATTTCGCAATCGGGGTTGAGAGCCTTTCCAAGACAGGCAACTTTGGCAATCTCATCCGAACCGCCCATGCATTCGGGGCCAGTTTCGTGTTCTCCGTCAACGCGGAAACCAAGGCCCGGCGGTTTGGAGCCGATACGTCACGAACGGCTGACAACCTCCCCTTCTATGACTGGCAAAGTGTCGATGAAATGCAGCTCCCGGGAAACTGTCAGCTTGTCGGGATTGAACTCCTGGATGATGCAATCGAACTGCCGAGTTTCCGCCATCCGGCCCGCGCTGCCTATGTCCTTGGCCCGGAACGCGCATCGCTTTCGCCCGAGATGATCGAACGCTGCGACTACACGATCAAGATCCCCACCCGCTTTTGCATCAATGTGGCGACCGCGGGTGCGATTGTGATGTATGACCGGGTTTCAAGCTACGGTAAGTTTGCCGAACGCCCGGTCAAGGCAGGCGGGCCGCAGGAACAACCGCCAGAGCATGTCCATGGCGGTCCGCGTTTTCGAACCGAGGGCAGGAGCATTCACGGCCCAAAGTTTGATGTGTAATCCAAAGCCCGGTGGCGGATCTAAACCGGCACAAGGTCTCCGGACTTCACCTTTTCCATGACCGCGTAAGTGTGCGTCTCCCTGACACCGGGTAGGCGCAGCATCACATCGGATAGGAACTGGCGGTAAGCATCCATATCCGGGACACGGGCTTTGATGAGGTAATCGAACCCTCCGGCGACCAAATAGCACTCGGCAATCTCCGGCGCGCGCAACGCCGCCTCCGTGAACGCATCAAAGACATCGTCGGTGGTGCGCTCAAGCTTCACTTCAATGAAGACAACGAGACCAAGACCGAGCTTCTCGGCTGAGAGAATTGCGCGATAACCGGAAATGAAACCATCCCGCGTGAGGCGCTTCACCCGTTCGGCAGTGGCCGTCGCTGAAAGCCCGATCTTATCTGCAAGCTCAAGATTGGTGATCCGGCCGTCGGTTTGGAGGATGGCGAGGACCTTCCGATCAAGCCTGTCGATTTCACTATCAAAAGCATGCATTCCAGAGATTTTCCGTAAAAATTAGCGAATAACGCCTCTCTTTTAGTCAAAAAATCTATGGAATACGAGATATAATGGAGGTGTGTGGCCCATCGATGCAGGCCGCCGGCTCAACTGTTTAAACCTGGGAGAGATCACCGATGGCGCACGCGGAAACCGAACCGCTCACGTTTGAACCGGCTGAAGCTACGGCGATCAAGCCATTTTCAGCGCCCTATTCGGATAATGACGATCGGCTTGTGCAGACTTTCCTCGCCGACACAAAACTGTCACCGGCTGCCGAGCAATCGGCCCAAAGCCGTGCCGCACTCTACGTCGAAGACATCCGGGCGAAACACAGCCAGATCGGCGGTCTTGAAGATTTCCTGCGGGAATACGGCCTTTCCACCAGAGAAGGTCTCGCTTTGATGGCGCTTGCCGAAGCGCTACTTCGGGTTCCCGATGCAGCGACCCAGGATAAATTAATCGAAGACAAAATCGGCGTCGGAAACTGGGCTGAACAGGAGGGGAGCGACACGTGGTTTGTAACAGCCGCAACCTGGGGGCTCGGTCTTTCAAGCCGTATCATCAGACCCGGCGAAACGCCCCGTTCGGTTCTGGAGAGCGTTGTAAAGCGTATCGGCATGCCGAGTGTGAGGACCGGTGTCAAACAGGCCATGCGGTTTCTCGGCCATCATTTCGTCCTCGGGGAAACGATCAAGGAAGCACTCGGTCGGGCGAGTTCAAAAGAAAAAATCGGCTTTCGTTATTCGTTTGATATGCTCGGGGAAGGCGCGCGAACGCGTGCGGACGCAAAGCGCTATCACGCTGCCTATAGCGATGCGATTGAAAAGATCGGAGCGGCGGCAGGTGCCGCAGGCACCCTTCCCGCGCGCCCTGGAATTTCTGTCAAACTCTCCGCTCTGCACCCGCGTTACCTTCCAACCAAACGCGATCAGGTGTTGGAAGAAATTGTTCCTTCACTTCTCGAACTCGCTCAGGCGGCGAAGGCGCACAACCTGAATTTCACTGTCGATGCGGAAGAAGCGGACCGGCTTGAAATATCGCTCGAAATCATTGAGGCGGTCTACCGCGATCCGTCCCTCCGCGGTTGGGGCGGTTTCGGTCTGGCAATCCAGGCCTACCAGAAGCGTGCTGTTGCCGTCGTTGATTGGGTGAGTGCACTTGCGCGAAGTGAAAACGACCGCATGATGGTGCGCCTCGTGAAAGGCGCCTATTGGGATACCGAAATCAAGCGCGCCCAGGAACGTGGTCTCGACGACTTCCCGGTCTTTACCCGCAAGGCAGCAACGGACCTTTGCTATCTCGCTGCTGCAAAACGCATGCTCGAGGCGCGCGATGTCCTCTACCCGCAATTTGCGACCCACAACGCGCTCACTGTCTCAACGATCATGGAAATGGCCGGAGACCGCGATGGATTCGAGTTCCAGCGCCTTCATGGTATGGGTGAAGCTCTGTTCGACCATGTTCTTCAGGAAGACCATATCGCTTGCCGGATCTATGCGCCGGTCGGCGGTCACCGGGATCTTCTCGCCTATCTCGTAAGGCGTCTCCTTGAAAACGGCGCAAACTCGTCTTTCGTTTCCGCCGTCGGCGACACAAAGATCCCTGTCGAACAGCTCTTGAAAGATCCCGCGGATTATCTTGCCGACGGGACGGCACGCCATCCGAACATTCGCCTGCCGCGCGCCCTCTACGGAAACAACCGCAAAAACAGCAAAGGTCTGGAATTTGGCGACAAGTCCGCCCTCGACGCCCTCGTCAGAGGGATGGAGGACGCAGCAGAGACCACGGTAACCGCAGAACCGCTCATTGCGCAAAAGCGTGCCCAAGAGGGGCAGATACCGCTTATGCGTCCGGCGGATCATAGTGTCGCCGCAGGGTTCGTTATTGAAACAGATCCCGGTGATGTGCGGCTCGCAGTCAACCAGGCAGTCATCGGATTCCAGGAATGGTCGCACACTCCGGTCGATCAGCGCGCAAACGCGCTTCGCAAGGCAGCCGATCTTCTTGAAGAAAACCGCGATCACCTGATGGCCCTTCTCGCGCACGAGGCTGGAAAGACACTCGACGACGGAATTGCAGAGATCCGCGAAGCGGTTGATTTCTGCCGGTACTACGCGAATGAAGCTGAGCGGTTGATGGCACACCCGGAAATTATGCCGGGTCCGACGGGCGAAGAAAACCTCTACGCACTTCACGGCAGAGGTCCATTCGTTTGTATCTCACCCTGGAATTTTCCCCTCGCAATCTTCCTTGGTCAGGTAACGGCGGCGCTTGCCGCCGGAAATTCCGTCCTCGCTAAACCAGCGGAACAAACACCGTTGGTTGCCCATGAAGCAGTCCGGTTTCTCCATCAAGCTGGAGTGCCCGACAATGTAGTTCAACTTTTACCCGGCCCCGGAAACACGATCGGGGCAGCGCTTCTGGACGATCCGCGGATTGCCGGTGTCGCCTTCACGGGATCAACCGCTACTGCACGTGCGATCAATAGGCAGCTTGCAGCGAAGGATGGTCCAATCGTGCCGCTCATCGCAGAGACCGGCGGAATGAATGCAATGATTGTCGATGCGACAGCACTTCCAGAGCAGGTCTGCGATGATGTCGTGATGTCGGCGTTCCGATCAGCGGGACAACGTTGTTCGGCGCTCCGCATCCTGTTTCTTCAGGATGACGTTGCCGATTCGATGTTGAACATGATCAAGGGGGCCGCAGACGAACTGGTCCTTGGTGATCCTTCGCAACCGGAAACCGATGTAGGTCCGGTCATTGACGAAACGGCCCGACGCCGTTTGGCAACGCATATTGAAGACATGGAGCATGCCGCGAAAATCGCCTATCGTGGTTTTGAACCGAAAGGTGGAACCTTCTTCGCACCTCACATCGTAGAACTCAAAGATCCGGCGGTGCTTAAAGAAGAAGTCTTCGGTCCCATTCTCCACGTGGTTCGCTATAAGGCAGCTGATCTTGATCGAGTAATCAGTGCGATCAATGCATCAGGCTACGGTCTCACCTTCGGTGTTCATAGCCGGGTTGAACGGACGATTTCCGAGATCTGCAGCAAGATCAAAGCAGGCAACCTTTACGTGAACCGCAATACAATCGGTGCGATTGTCGGAACCCAACCCTTTGGCGGAATGGGATTATCCGGTACCGGCAACAAAGCTGGCGGGCCGAATTACCTGATAAGGTTTTGCGAGGAGCAGGTCATTTCAACCAATACGGCAGCAGCCGGTGGCAACGCTTCCTTACTTGCACTTGAAGATTAGGATCAGGGGAGAGAAACGTCCACCCGCACATCGCGGGTGGACGGATAGATTGCTTTAAGCCGCAACCTCTTCAAGCTTAGGCTTAAACAGGAGCCGATCACTTCCCGCCAAAACCCGGACTTTTGCACCGTCGAGGATTTCACCTGCGAGGATCTTCTCAGCAAGCGGGTCCTGCACAAAGCGTTGGATTGCGCGTTTCAAAGGACGTGCTCCGTAGGCCGGATCGTACCCCTTGTCGGCAAGCCAGGCCATTGCCTCATCTTCAAGAGTGAGCGTGATCTTGCGGTCAGCGAGAAGCCGTGTGAGACGCTCCAACTGAATCTCGACGATCGCATTCATATGCTCGCGACGCAGCCGCTCGAAGAGGACGATATCGTCGAGGCGGTTCAGGAATTCGGGGCGGAAGTGCGACCGCACAACGTCCATCACCTGATCGCGGACAGCATCCACTTTTTCGCCTTCGCCCTGGTTCACCAGATACTCCGCACCCAGGTTGGACGTCATGATGATGAGCGTATTCCTGAAATCGACCGTGCGGCCTTGTCCATCTGTGAGGCGGCCATCGTCGAGAACCTGCAAGAGAACGTTAAAGACGTCCGGATGGGCTTTCTCGATTTCATCAAACAGGATCACCTGATAAGGCCGACGGCGTACCGCTTCAGTGATGACACCACCTTCCTCATAGCCGACATAGCCTGGGGGCGCACCGATCAGGCGGGCGACCGAATGCTTCTCCATATATTCCGACATATCGACCCGAACCATGGCGTGATCATCGTCGAAGAGAAATGATGCAAGCGCTTTAGTCAGCTCTGTCTTACCGACACCGGTTGGACCAAGGAACATGAACGATCCGATCGGCCGGTTAGGATCCTGCAACCCGGCCCGCGCTCGGCGAACGGCGGTTGAAACCGCGTGAACAGCTTCACCCTGCCCGACAACCGTTTTACCGAGTTCATCTTCCATGCGAAGAAGCTTCTCGCGCTCGCCTTCGAGCATCTTATCAACCGGAATACCTGTCCAGCGCGAGACCACATGCGCGATGTTTTCGGGCGTAACAGCCTCATGGACAAGGGCGTTTTCACGTTTTGCGGATGATGCTTCAACCGTTTCGAGCTTCTTCTCAAGCTCAGGAATGAGGCCATAAGAAAGCTCGCCAGCGCGGGCGAGATCGCCTTTACGCTGCGCAATAACGAGATCATTGCGGGCCTGATCAAGCTCTTCCTTGATCTTCTGCGCATCAGACAGTGAGGCTTTTTCCGACTCCCATTTGGCCGCAAGCGCCGCAGCATCTTCTTCAAGATCGGCGAGTTCTTTTTCAAGCGTCAGCAAGCGGTCTTTCGAAGCCGCATCCGTTTCTTTTTTCAAAGCTTCACGCTCAATCTTAAGCTGTATGATTTTGCGGTCCAACTCGTCGAGCGCTTCAGGTTTCGAATCGACCTGCATGCGAAGACGCGATCCGGCCTCGTCGACGAGGTCGATCGCCTTGTCGGGCAGAAAACGGTCGGTGATATAGCGGTTCGACAAAGAAGCCGCGGAAACGAGCGCAGAATCGGTGATCTTGACGCCGTGGTGAAGCTCGTACTTTTCCTTGATACCGCGCAGGATGGAGATCGTATCCTCAACCGTGGGCTCATTGATAAAGACCGGCTGGAAACGCCGTGCGAGCGCCGCGTCTTTCTCAACGTATTTTTGATATTCGTCGAGCGTCGTAGCGCCGACACAGTGGAGTTCACCGCGCGCAAGGGCTGGTTTCAAAAGGTTGGACGCATCCATCGCACCGTCGGTTTTCCCGGCACCGACCAGTGTATGAAGTTCATCAATGAAAAGGACGATGTTGCCGTCGGCCGCCTGGATTTCGCTCATAACCGCCTTGAGGCGTTCTTCGAATTCGCCGCGGTATTTCGCACCGGCAATGAGCGCGCCCATATCGAGCGCCTGCAATTCCTTGTCGCGCAGGCTTTCCGGAACATCACCATTGACAATACGGAGCGCAAGGCCTTCTGCAATAGCCGTCTTACCGACGCCCGGTTCACCGATCAGGACAGGATTGTTCTTGGTCCGCCGCGATAGCACCTGAATAGCCCGGCGAATTTCTTCATCGCGCCCGATCACAGGATCGAGTTTGCCGTCGCGGGCGTCCTTCGTCAGGTCGCGTGCATATTTCTTGAGCGCGTCATAGCCGCTTTCCGCTGATGCGGTATCAGCCGTACGCCCTTTACGAATTTCGTTGATTGCCTCATTGAGGGATTTCGCCGAAACGCCTGCGGCGCTCAGGATTTTGTGGGTCTCAGCACCTTTTTCGATCGCTAAAGCAAGAAGCAGCCGCTCGACGGTGACAAATGTGTCGCCCGCTTTTTTGGCGACGTCCTCGGCTGTTGAAAAGACTTTCGCAAGCGGTTGCGAGAGATAGAGTTGTCCGTTACCGCCACTTACCTTCGGCAGTTTCTCTAACTTCTGATCAAGTTGAAAACGAGCATCTTTCGCGCTGCCGCCCGCGCGGTCGATGAGACCAGCAGCCATGCCTTCATCGTCATCGAGAAGCACTTTGAGAATGTGCTCTGGCAAGAATTGCTGATGGTTTTCAGAAAGCGCGTAGCTCTGCGCGGACTGTATAAAGCCGCGTACGCGCTCTGAATATTGTTCTATATTCATCGCGTTACCTCCA
>JBCDCU010000038.1:0-16849 GCA_039181265.1 Pseudomonadota bacterium
CAGGCCTTTAACTCGAAGGTCCTGTCGATCCCGTGGAACATCATCGCGAATATGAAGAAATATGAGACGCTGCCGATGTTCGAGGTCGAGGCGACCGAGATGAAAATGATCTCCCAGCCGGTCAACATTGCAGCGCTCGGTATGGACGGTGAAAAGAAACAATGACTGTGACCGTCCGAACGATCCTCGCAAGCAAAGTGAAGTCTCTCGCAACCGGAGCAATGCAATGACTGCAAACCAGCGCATGTGGGATCCGTTCGACGGTGAAGTCAACTTCAAGCAAGAGGTTGTCGCCAAACCACGCAAAGGCATCAAGGTGCCGGACTGGATCCGAAGTATAGCCGGAGTAATGGTCCTCGGTGGTTCCGCACTGTTTATTGTTGGTTTCTTTTATCGCGATATCTTGTGGATCGCAGTTCCATGTGCGTTCGGCGGTGTGATCGTTATCTTGGGCGCTGACTATCTGAACAATTCAGAAAAGCGGATCGACTTTCTTCTTTATCAGCTTGCGAAGAAAAACAATTGGGGCTTCGAAATTCTGCCTTCCACAAATGCGGAGAAACATGCCGCCGTTAAGCACCTGATTGACGAAAAGAGAAAGCAAGGGCGTCACGTCGAAGGTGAGATACCGATGGACCCCCGCATACGGCGCGTCAGAGATCGTGTTGGTGACATGCTTGATATCAAAGTCGGTCGTGTGACGATGCTCGAGATCGACGCCTTCTTTTGGGGGAAAACCTCCAAATCCATCCCGTTCTGGATGGCATTCGGCATTGTGCAGTCGGACATGACACTTGCCGCCCCGTCACTCAAAACCGATGCATACGGCAATACGGGTAACCAAGCGTATATGATGCAAATGCTGTGCGCTTACAAACTTGATCGCGACACAGCTATTCGGGCGCGCCTGCTCCATGAGAGTATTCTTGGCGAGAGCAGACACGACTTTCAAACGGAGTCTGTTGAGTTCAACCGACAGTTCAACATTTCGATTGCCGACAGAAGAGGCAATGTTCCGGAGAACGCTTCCGCATATCATCAGGCACTTCTTCAGGCATTGACACCGGCGACCCAGGCGACGCTCATTGAACTGAAGCGCAAATACGACGTTCAGGTTGTGATCGAGAATGACATCGTGTTTTACGCTGGTTGGGATAAGGTCAATACCAGCGACTTCGACGTTGTCGGTGAGCATCTGAGTGCGATTTCCGAAGCCTTTGCTGATAGCGCGGTCTCATTCAAACGCTATGTGGAATAGCGCCTGATCGAAATCATGAACAATGCACCGGCCAAATAGTCAGGCGGCTCGGATCTTCTGAAGAAATGCGTTCACCTGTTCATCTAGAGCCGAGGATTGTTGGGAAAGTTCGTTTGCCGCATTAAGGACCTTTTCCGCCGTCTCCCCGGTGTCCCCGGCAGCCGCTTGAACGGAGGCAATGCTCTCAGCAACATTCTGCGTCCCATTGGAGGCTTCGACGGCATTTCTGGAGATCTCTTGCGTCGCTGAATCCTGCTGACTAACAGAATCTGAAATCGCAAACGCAGCGTCACTTAACTCGGCAATGACTTTCTGGATCTCCCGGATCGCATCTACGGATTCGCCGGTTGCCGTACGCATTGAGCCGATTTGCGTGGAAATTTCTTCCGTTGCTTTCGCCGTCTGATTGGCAAGCGATTTCACTTCCGAAGCAACGACGGCAAAACCTTTGCCGGATTCTCCGGCGCGGGCTGCCTCAATGGTGGCGTTAAGCGCCAGAAGATTGGTCTGTTCGGCGATGTCGTTGATCATGCTTAATACGGAACCGACTGTTTCAGCCATCTCCGACAGATTTGCGATGGTGTTTGCGGCCTTGTCCGTTGTTTCCTGAGCGTTCCGGGTCGCATCCCGTGATGTCGTGATCTGGCGGCTGACTTCACTGATCGAATGGGAGAGCTCTTCGGAGGCAACGGCGACGGTGCGCACATTCATTGATGCTTCTTCGGTGGCACCGGCAACGCTTGTCGACTGGTCACTCGCCGTAGCGGCTGATCGGGACATGCTCTCTGCCGCTTCCTGCATTTCAGCAGCCATACTCGCAATCGTCTGCACGACGGATTTGACGTTTGCTTCCAGGTTGTCAGCCAGTGCGTTTTGTGCCTGGTGTTTCTCCTCGGCCATCCGCTTTTCAGCATCCATCCGATCAGCCTGCAGACGTTCGTTTTCGATGGCATGATCTTTGAAGATCTGAACAGCGTCGGCCATCTCGCCGATCTCATCGATACGTCCCTTACCGGGTACATCGACTGAATGGTCTCCATCGGCGAGCTTGCGCATGGTCGCGGTCATTCCGATGAGCGGCCCGGCAATGCCGCGGCCCGTTACGAAGGAGAGGAGCAGGGCGAGCAATCCCCCAATCAGCGTGCCGCCGGCAATCATTCTATAGGTGTTGGCAACGCTCGCAGTGTTTGCCTGCTGGCGCTCAGCCATCAGAGCCTGCTCTTCGGAGGAGAACTCCGCCATGATACTGCGGAATTCGTCGAAATAGACCTTTCCCTGTGCTTCGCCGACAAGGTCCGCCATATCGTCCATGGTTTTCGCGTCGCCAATCTCGCGACGAAGCGCGATCATCGGTTCCGCAACATTGGCATTCCAGTCCTGTAGCGTCTTTCCGATATCGGTGAGAAGCGCAACTTGATCCGGATTGGCATCGACAGCTGTTCTGAGCTCATTGAGCTTCTTAAAGAAAAGATCTCTGCCTGTTGTGTAGGGCGCAAGGAAGGCGTCCTGACCGGCTAGAAGAAAACCGCGCATGCCGGTTTCCATATTGACCGCTTCAGCAAGGACGTCCCGGGCGCCGGCAAGGGTGCTGACGCTGGACGTCACCTGGACATCGTTGTTTCGCATTGTCATGAGGGCAGCAAGGGCGGTTCCGTCAGCCTGATTTGCAACCGCCTGACGGTCTGTGACGTGCGCCTCAAGTGTTGTGGAAAGATTAGCCATTAGAGCACGAAACTGGCCGAGATAGGCTTTGCCGGTATCGTCGCTCGGAGAATCCCTACCGGCCTTAGCGTTGAGATCCGTTTGGATCGCGGTCTCTGCCACGAACCCCTTCCAGTCAGTCATCACGGATGCAGCTTCTTCGAGTAAAACAAGTTGCTCCGGGCTTCCGGCAAGATGGATCCCAAGATCTGTAAAGTTACGCAGAAACGCCTCGCGGCTTGTTCCATAGCTTTTTAGGAGAGCCGCATCGCCGGTCTTCAAAAATCCGCGGATCGCGGTTTCCATATTAAGAGCATCAGCGATGATCTGGTCGGCGAGCGCTATTGCCTTTTGTATGCTTTGAACACTCAAACCGGCTTCGCTCACTTGACTGAGATTGGTGAGGACTTCGATAGACGCAGAATCCGAGATGCCTTTTCGTTCCTCAAGCAAAGCCTCTTCACGGTCTATGAAAGTCGCGATTTGTTCGCGGAATGTATCGAAATATGCCTTGCCGCGGGCTTCACCAACGATATCCGCCATATCGTTCATTGTTTTCGCGTCACCGATTTCGCGACGGAGGAGGATCGTTGGTTCGGATACGTTCGCTTGCCAGTCGCGCAGGACCCGTTCCGCTTCCCGCAGACGCTCCACCTGCCGCGGGTTCGCGGCAATTCTGTCAGAAAGTGCGGAGAGCGCGTCGTAGGTTTTGTCTTCTCCCGCCTGATAAGGTTCGAGAAACTCCTCGCGACCCGCAAGGAGATAGCCACGCATTCCCGTTTCCATGTCTACGGTAGAGGAAACGATATCGGTGGCATCGCGGAGGACATGGTTCGTCTGTGCGACTTTATCGGTCGTGTAGACGATGGAACTGATTGAATAAGCCGAAAGCCCGCCGAGCGCTGCGAGAACAACGATTGGTACACTGCTGCTCAGAAGGATTTTCGTTTTGGTGTTGAGCCTGAGAACTGTGCGGGAAGACGGCATAGGGGCGATCCATTGACGGATATCGGAAGGGTTAGCGGGCCAAGCGGTGATTTGCGCGGTCCGCGCGCTTCCAGGAATCGCACGATCTTCGGTAATTTTCTGTAAACCTTAATTGGCTTTTCGTCCTTGCCCGCGAACTCAAACGAGGATCTGGTCAACAGGTCGCCGCAAAGACATCGGGAGAGCAGGTGCGCGGCCAAAACGGACAACCAGATCGGGCCGGGCTTCGGGCATTCCAAGCCAGTTTGCAAATTCGGGGCGAACAGACGGCACTTCAATTGGTTGGTTGATATGCGCATTGCGGATCCCAAGCACCGTCGCCTGCAGGGCGAAGCGCTCGAAACTCCGCCCGACTTTGATCCAATGTTCCGGATCGTCCTTGTCACCGATAAAGACGGCGATACCGGCCGATGATCGAATGTGAGCGCGATATTTGTCGTTCTCGCCTTGCTTCGTGAAAAAGGACTGAAACATAAGCCCTCCGAGCCATTCCGGCACCACTGGATTGCCCGTGGTGGCGCTAAAGAGGCCATCACCTTCGGCAATCGCGCGATCGGGGCTAAAGCGCAACCACTCCTTGAGTTCTGCAACGAATGCGGGGTCGTCCATTTGTGCGCTGTTTCCTGCGACGACGAATTCGAGAATGGCATCAAGATCAGATGGTCCTGTGAAGAAGAGGACCGAAACGCCTTCCCGTTGAGCTGCTTCTTTCAAGAGGTTCAGATCTGCTGGCGATACCGGTTGTCCATCAAACTCGGAACGCGTGGATTGCCTAAGGGGAATTGCCTCATACATCGCCATGTTCGAAGCTGGCCCGTATTCGAGGAGGATGTTGATTTCTGTTTCCGGGCCGCTTTCAATCGCGACATTGGCCGCGCGGCCGTGGGCGCTTGCGGCGATTGCGAGGTTTTCTGCTGCACATCCAAGGCTAACATAGAGATGGTGATCATCGGGATCGACGATCTCAGTCCTGCGCGAAAGGTCGGGCAGGATGCGAATACGTGTTTCATCAAGGCGAAATTTCCACGGCTGCGAATTGTGCCCGTTCGCCGCCAGTGTGGACAATCTAACGAGTTCAAGAAGTGTTGGATCGCTCGAAATAAGTCGTCGCTGTCGTTCCAGTTCTTCGTGATAACCGTCAAGCCGCGGCCACACCGCATATCCGGCGGCCCCGATGGCCGCGACAGACAATCCCGAGACAATCAGTGTCCGACGCGAAAGCATGCGTCCCTCCGCTTCAGGTCCGTGAATTCGATATACGTATTTTCTACACCTCTGGAGGCTGCTCAGGCTTGATGTCCGTCAACCCGCGAACTCACCAGCGCTCGGCCTATTGACGGTGTGGGCGTGGGAAGCGGCTATTCAGCCGCCTCTGCCAGATGCGGGCGGATCCGGGGTGTGAGCTTGGCTGGGGCCGCAACTGTCACTTTCTCTTCCAGATCATTCTGCGCGATATCCTCGTCATCCTTTTTGCGTCCTGCATAGGTGAGAAGAAACATCGGCGGCGTGAAATAGAAGCTCACAACGGTCGATAGAAGAACACCACCCGCAATGGAGACCGCGAAGGGTGGCCAGAACCCGCCGCCTTCCAGAATGAGCGGCAGGAAACCCCCGAAAGTCGTGACTGTCGTGGATACGATGTGACGGCTCGCACCCATAACGATTTCGGTGATCCGCTCGCGGTCACCCGCCATGGCACGCGCATCGGCTTGAAGGGCGGTCATGATGATAATCGCTGCATTGATCGAAACCCCGATTGAGCCAATCACGCCGATCACCGCCTGAATGCCGAACGGATATTGCATGATAGCAAGGGCAAGCAGCGACAGGCCCGCTGAGAGCACGGCAACACACAATGTCACCAGCGACAGACGGAAGGAGTTAAAGGTGAGGATGATCGCCGCGATCGTCAGGGTCACGATAAGACCGACCGACGACATGAGGTTTGTCAGCGTTTCGCCACGTTCGTCGGCATCACCACCCGTTTCCATCCGGTAGCCTGGAGGGACGATGAAGCCGTTCTCTTCAAGGGAAGCCTGCATTTTAACGAGAGCTTCCTCCGGCAGAACGCCATATTGCACGAAGCCCTGAACCGTATTGGTGCGTTCGCCGTCCCGACGGTTGACGGTGCCTTGCGCTGGCACAAGCCGCATCTCGCCGAGAGCTGAGAGCGGAATGCCGCGATAGGCGAGGGGATCATCGGCATCGAGACCCGAGATTACGTCAAACGATTGGATGAAAGCGGCATCGGCGCGATAGCCGCTCCCGACCCGCACCCGGACAGGAAGCTCTTCTGTGCCTTCAATCAGGGATCCGCCCGTCACGCCTTCAAGGGCCGTTTCGAGCTGGCGAGCGACCTCTGCCATATCGAGCCCGGCGACATCGACCTTGTCTTCATCAAGGATGAATTCAAGCTTCGGCGCGCCGCCCGGGATGGATGTGCGGACATGGGTCGTCTCGTCGAGCGCATCCATCAAAAGGCGGGCTTCATCACCCAGTCGGCGTAGCGTTTCAATATCGGGACCGACAAAGCGCAATTCCAGCGGGGCGTCGACCGGCGGCCCCTGGACGAGATCACGAACCAGAATGCGCGCCATCGGAAATTCGGCGTCAAGCGCGCGCTGAAGAGGTGCGATCAGTTCTGCTGTCGCATCATCGGAACGCGTGGTAATCAGCGCTTGCGCATAGTTTGGCGACTGATCCCGATTGCTCACCATGTTGTAGTAGAAGGCAGGCGCGCTTTCGCCGATCACCCATTGGATATCGCGGATTCTGTCGTCTCCGGTAAGCCGTGCATTGATCTTCTGCGCGATCGCGTCGGTCCGGGAAATCGCCGTTCCGGAAGGGAGCTCAACCTCGATATAGAACTGGTCTCGGTCAACGCCGGGGAAGAATTGCGCAGTCAGCGTTGGAAAGCTCAAAAAGCCGATGATGGGAAGGATCATCGCGTAAAGAACGGCGAGACGCGGATTGGCCATCGAGAGTTTGAGGGAATAGGCGAAGAGCCGACCGACCGGACCTGCGCGCAGGCCTGTCTTCCAAAAGCGCGGTTTTTCGTCGTCTTTTGTTTCCGGCAACCACCAGCCGGCAATGGCGGGCGTAACGGTCATCGCAATCACGAAAGACCAGATCAGCATGACGATGACGGCAATCGCAATTGCGCCCACGAAATCGCCCGCTGGGCCGGGCAGAAGGGCCATTGGCATAAAGGAAAGCGCGGTTGTCACAGTGGAGGCCGCGAGGGGTGCTGCGAGGCGTTTTATCGATGCACCTGCTGCCGAAATTCGGTCTTCACCCTCAGCGAGCCGTTTGCGGATTTCATCGGTCATGACGATTGCCGCATCAACGAGGAGGCCGAGAGCAACGATAAGGCCCGTCACGGACATCTGGTGAATGCTGAGACCGAGGAAATTGAGCGTTGCGATGGAAGCAAGCGAGACGAGCGGCAGGACGGTCGCGACAATCATCGCAGCCCGCGCGCCGAGCGTGAAGAAAAGAACGATGATCACCAGCGTGATCCCGGTCAGCATGTTGAGGCCGACTTCGCTCAATCGTTTCACAGTGTAGGTGTTCTGGTCGAAGACGAGGCGGTGTTCGAGCCCTGCGGGAAGGGTTTCTTCAAAGGCTTGTAGCTCCGCCTTAACGCGCGCCATCCAGGTGTCTACCTGAAGGTCGTTTTCCATCTTGGCCGCGATCAGAACCGCGCGTTTTCCGTTCGCATAGGCAATCGACTGTTCGGGCTGGCGTTCGGTTTTGCGCACCGTTGCGATGTCGCCAATCCGCGTGATTGCACCACCGGCAGAGGTGATGACGGGAATTTCAAGGAGCCGGTCGAGATTGGTGATTTCCCCTTCAACTTCGATCAGAAGATCGGATTGCGTGCCCCGAAGGCGCCCGGCGCTCACCTTCGAATCCGCCTGACGAATGGCGTCGGCGACCCGCTCCGGCGTAAGGCCGAGAGAGGCAACCATTCCAGGATCGATTTCTACGACGACTTCTTCCTCCGAAGCGCCGTAGCGTTCGACAATTTTGGTGCCGGAGAGTTTTCTGAGCCGGTCCTGAAGATCTTCCGAATAGCGGTTCACGATCGAAAGCGGTACGCCGTCATGGCGCGGGACGAGGGCACTGATTGCAGTGACGGCACCGGTCCGGTCATTGTCGAATGTCGGCTCTTGCGCGCCCGCGGGAAACGATTGGGCCGCATCTGATAGCGCATCGCGGATTTCGGACCATGTTTGTTCGATTGTCTCATCGGAAATCGTTGAGGAGAGTTCGACCGTCACCAGCGAAACGCCAACGCGTGACGCCGATTCTATCGTCACGATCTCAGCGATTTCACGCAGTTCCTCTTCAATTGGCTCGGTGACAAGCGCTTCGACGCGGGTCGGCTCCGCTCCGGGGTAGGATGTGACGACGGTCGCGAAGAGATTGGTGATTGTCGGGTCTTCCTGCCGCCCGATTGAAAGCAGCGATGAGAGCCCTGCCGACAAGACAACAAGGATCAGGAGCGCGGTGAGGCGCTTGCGGCTGACGAAAAGGGTTTCCATGATCTAGGCGTCCTTATCAGCGTTTGCAGAAACCAGGGTTCCTGGGACGAGCCTGTGATTGCCGTTGACAATGACTTCGGCACCGTCGGTAAGCGTGCCGCGAACAAAGGCCCGGTCGCCGTCGCTTGTGAGGACCTCGACGCTTTCAAGCTGAGCCTTACCGTCGAGCACCGTCATAATCGTCCAGAGACCACGCGATCCTTCCTTGAGAGCCGTGACCGGCAGCCAGAAGCCGCCACGGTCATCCTTCGTTTCAATCGTCACATCGGCAATTGCGCCGAAGCGATACGTGCCGTCGGAAGGAAGGTTGAAGAGAGCAATAAGAGACCGGGTTGCCGGATCGATGTCAGGTCGGAGTGTGTGAAGGCGGGCCTTTACAACCACTCCGTCGATCAGAACGTCATAAGTTTCCCCGATCTTCAGGGAGTTTGCCCGTGCTTGAGGAAAGCCGACGCGAAGCTGCGGTTTTGAGGTTTCCATAAGATCGACAAGCGCTGCTCCAGAAGAGACGATTGCACCTTCATCAAGGCGCCGGGCAGCGATCCGGCCGTCGAAGGGGGCTTTCACGATGGATTTGTCGAGATCCACATCGACACCGGAAAGAGCAGCTTCAACTTCGCCAATCGAAGCATCAAGACGCATGACGTCATGGCGCGCTTCATCGAAGGCCTGATCCGTCGACCAGCCGTCCTTGCTGAGTTCGCGACGCCGTTCGGTGGTAATCCGGGCAAGGTCACGCTGCGCGGTGAGCGCTGTCTTGCGCGCCTGAAGTTCCCGCTTACGGGTTCCGAGGGTGCGCGTATCGAGGGTCGCAATCACATCGCCTGTCTTCACGAGATCGCCTTCATCGACGGTCACGTCAAGGAGTGTTCCCGCTCGCTCGAAGGCAAGCGCGCTGGTGCGCGCCGGTTCGATCAAACCGGCATAGGAGGTCATCCGCGAAAAGCTGTCCTGCGCCGCTGCACGTACAGTTTCAACCAGGATTGGATCGGAAGGTGCAATTGTTGCTCTTGCATCAGACCGTTCCTGAATGATGGTAACGCCGGCCCCAATGCCTGCCACGGCGATCCCGGCGAAGATGAGCACTTTCATGCCGTTCAGAAGGTGGGAGACGCCTGTTTTCAGGAGGGATTTGAAAGTGCGTCCAGATGTTTTCCGGGGCTCGGTGTCCATGCTCATCCTCGCTTCACTGCGGAAAGAATTTGATAAGTTAGTGGCGCTAACATATGTTAGTAACGCTAACCGGACAAGCTTTTCTCAAGATTTTTTTTGAAATATGATCGACAGGACGACGAGCTGGAATCATGGCGACAATGAAAAAAACCTATCATCACGGGGACTTGGCGAGTGTTTTGACACAAGCCGTCCGGACATTGATCGAACGCGATGGTGCGGCGCATTTTTCCATTGCGGAAGCCTGTAAGATGGCTGGCGTCAGCACGGCTGCTCCTTACAAGCACTTCAAGGAAAAGCAGGATATCCTCGAGAGCGTCGCCAAGTCTGGCTTTCAGGATATGACCGAAGAAATGATCGAGGCGCGCGATGCAGCCGGGCCGAACGAGGCCGGACGCGCTGAGCGGATTGCTGCGATCGGAAAGGCGTATGTCGGCTTTGCCAGAAAGAACCCGGGGGCCTTCCGCCTGATGTTCGGATCAAGCCCGAATGTGAAGGAAAACGATACGGTCCATGAAACAGGACACCGCTGTTTCAGCATATTGATCGAAGAGGTTGCGGCGCATCTTGGCATGACCCCGGACGATGATCGAACCAAGCAATTGTCGGTTTTGTTGTGGACCTTCGTGCACGGTGCCGCCTCGCTTGAAATCGACAATGATTACGAAGCGGCCGATACGGTGATCGATGTTGATGGCATGGTCGATCTTGCGACTTATCGGCTCTTGAATACCGTCAACTAGGGCAATCGGCTCGCAAGGTTAAGAAGCCGCACGACGGCATCGTTCACCGATAGGCTTCCGTCTCTGACTTCGCGGCAGGCTGTATCCATGTCTTCTGTAGCAATCGCATCGAAGCGTTCCTGAAAGAGGCGCTGGGTTCGACGTTTTAGAAGACCGCGCAGTCTGCGTCCCTGTTTTACATCAAATGGTTCAGCAGCGAGGCGCTCCGATAATTCGGAGACCGCGTCGGCAAGCTCCTTGATGCCTGAAAGTTCCGTGGCGGACGTTGCGACGATGGGAATCTCGCGGCTTTCACCTTGTCTGAGATCGAGCATCGCCTGCAACTGGCTGACGGTCCGGTCGGCGAGGGGGAGATCGCTCTTATTGACCACCAGAATGTCGGCAATCTCCAGGATACCCGCTTTGATCGCCTGAACATCGTCGCCAAGTCCGGGTGCGTTCAGAACGATCTTGATATCGGCAAATTCGGCAATCTCCGTTTCCGACTGACCGGCCCCAACCGTCTCTAAAATAATCGTCGGCCAGCCCGCAGCGTCGACGGCGTCAAGAATGGCAGGAAGCGATAGCGACAGTCCGCCGAGATGATTGCGGGCGGCAATTGAACGAATAAAGACGCCCTTGTCGATGCTGTGGGCACCCATCCGTGTGCGATCACCCAAAACCGCGCCGCCGGAAAGTGGGCTCGAGGGGTCGACGGCAAGAATGGCGACGGGCTCGTTGTCCTGGCGCAGCTCCGCAACATAAGCGTTGACGAGGGTGGACTTGCCAGCGCCCGGCGGGCCTGTGAAGGCGATAACACGGGCTCGTCCCGCATGATCGCGCAGGCGTACCGAGAGCGCATCGGCGGAAGGACCACCACTCTCAAGGATGGAGATCGCCCGTGCGAGGGCTGGAACGTCACCTTTAAGAAGACGTTCAAAAGCGGTCGGGCTATCTGTGGTTTTCGGGACTGCGTCCATCAGGTCAGGCGACTAGGAGCGGTTGGCCGAAACCGAGTTCGTCGCGCAAGGTTCCGATGATCTCGCCATGGGTCACACCAACCTCTGCGGCGGCAACCACTTCGGCGAAAACATTGCGATTGTCGTCCTCGGCCGCACGGCGGAGATTGCCGATTGCCCTGTCGACGTCAGCCCGGTTACGGTCGCGTTTGAACGCCTTGAAGGCTTCCACATGCGCTTTCATCGCCTCAGGATCCGGCCGATAGGGACGGGGTTGCTCGATGCCGTCGCTTTCCTCTTGATAGCAATTCACCCCGACAATCTTTTCCTGTCCCGTCTCAATCTTCTCCTGTGCAGCAAGTGACGATTGACCGATCATGGTTTGGACAACGCCGTTTCCGACGGCCTCATACATGCCACCCGCAGCATCGATCTTGTCGATGACTTTCAGGATATCCTTTTCCATCTGATTGGTGAGTGTCTCGATATAATAAGAGCCACCGAGCGGATCGATGACGTCGCACAAATGGGCTTCTTCGCGAAGAATGTTCTGCGTCGCAACAGCAATCCGCGCTGTTTCTTCAGTCGGACAGGTGATCGCCTCGTCATAGGCATCGGTGTGCATGGACTGGAGGCCGGAAAAGATACCGGCGACGGCCTGAACGGTGACACGAGCGATATTGTTGAGTGGTTGCTGCGCCGTGAGATCGACACCGGATGTCTGCCCGTGGAACTTAAACCGCCAGGAGCGCGGATCTTTTGCGCCAAGCCGTTCCTTAGCAATGCGCGCCCAAATCCTGCGACCTGCACGGAACTTGGCGACCTCCTCGAAGAACGAGATCGATATATCGAAGAAGAATGTGAACCGGGGTAGGAACGTATCCGGATCCATGCCTCTTGCCATGCAGTCCTCGGCATATTGAATTGCCGTCGAAAAGGTGAAACCCATTGCCTCGGCGGGCGTTGCCCCGGCCTGTTGCATATGCTGACCAACGATAGAAACCGGATTCCAGTTCGGCACATGGTCCCGGCAAAACGCCACATGATCGACGAGAACCCGCCGCGAACCCGGCTGCGAAAGCCGGTAGAACATGTGGTTAGCCACATAATGTGAGATGTAATCAGACTGGTTCGACGTGCCGGTGATTTTATCGAAGGGAACACCCCGACGCTTTGCAACGCCCAAAAGGAACGCAAAAAGCGTGAACGGGGAGGGATCATTCATGGCGGTGGAGATGTCACCGATCGCGACGCCATCGAGCGCCTCATCCATATGATCGACGGTGTTGACGACCGTGCCGCAGGTGCCGAGCAAGGGCAGGGGTGCTTCATCGCAGTCGATCCCGCGAAAGCCCGAGTTACAGGGAAGCAGGCTGATCGCGTTCGCGCCGTGATCAAGGATCATACGGATCCGTTCATTGTAGTCCGATGGCGTCCCAAGTCCGATCAATTGCCGCTGTGACCATGTGCGCCCCCGGTGCATGGTCGGATAAATGCCGCGCGTATAGGGGGCCTGGCCGGGAAAACCGAGGTCAGCCATATGGCGGTCGTGCGACCAATCCTCGCTCGTATAAATCGGTTTGATTTCAATGCCGGACCGGTTGGTGATGCGCCGGTCCTCGCCGATCTGTTTGTCATAGGCGGATTGCCATTCGGATTTTGCTTCTTCGAAGCCTGGAAGCGTCAACTGCCCGTCATCCATCGAAGGCGCGAGTGCAAGGTCTTTCGTCATGATACGAACTCCTCTGCGGATAATTTGGCATCGCGGGCTTTCGCGCCGAAGCGTTCAACTTCTGCGACAATGTCGTCGCGGGAGGTTCCGGGCCCGAAAATTCCGGAAACGCCGGCATCGAAGAGGAACTGGTGCTCTTCGTCGGGAATGATGCCGCCCACGACAACCGCCACATGCCCAAGATTGGCGTTTTTCAGAGCTTTCATAAGATCGGGGACGATCAGATGATCAGTTGCCAGGCTTGATATCCCGATCACATCGACATCTTCCTGCATGGCAAGATTGACGACCGCATCAATCTCCTGCCAGGGCGGTGTGTAGATGACTTCCATCCCCGCATCGCGGAGATAAGCGGCGACAACGCGGCTGCCGCGATCGTGGCCGTCAAAACCGATCTTCGTTACCAGCACACGAAGCTGTTGCGTACTCATATCAGGCATCGGCTGTCTCCCTTTTATGGTGTGTGATCGGTTCGATGAGAAAACGGGCAAAAGCCTCGCCGATCTCCGCCGGTGTCATTTTGCCCTCCGGATCGAACCAGAATTGTGTCTGATTGACAGCACCAAGGATCATGAGCCTCAGAAGTGTTGGATTGACGCCGTTTGCGAGGGGTAGGCCTTCGATGAGGTCGCGAAAACAGGCTTCATATTTCGCCCTGAGTGCCCGCAAAACCGCTTCGTGTCCGGGCACATCTTCGGGAAGCACGCGGTTGATCACCTGCATGTAATGGCTGTTGCGAGTGATCGCCTCGACGTGATTGGCCAGTCCAGCCTGTAACCGCTCGGTTGGATCGTCAATTCCCCGGGTTGCGCTTTCAAGCGAACCGACGATCAGGGCGACACCCGCCTCATAGACCGCGACGACAAGCTCATCCTTCGAACCGTAATGGTAATAGATCGATCCCGGCAGCATGCCCGAAGCCATGGCAATATCGCGCATGGTCGTTCCGCGAAACCCTTGGGTCGAAAAGAGTTCTGCCGCTGCGTTGAGCAAATGTTCGTTCCGATTGTTCGATCTTTGCTTCGGCTTTTCCATCGGTGAAACACACTCATTATCAATAACCAAACAAACGTTTGTTTAATGCGAATTGGGCACAAAGTCAATGAATGACGAGTGGACTGGCGCAGTTTGATCCTCTTGAAGTCGTGTTGAGCGAGCTCTGCTCAACGCCCGCGAGAGATAAACGTGATCAGCAAAGGTTCGCCGGAAACCCGGTTCGGTCCTCGGTATCTCTCCAGATCCCGCCCTCAATCTCAATCACGTCAGTCTTGTCGCTCAAGATTAGTGAGATCGTTGAGTTTCGGACTTCATCTACGAAGAGAATGAGCTTCACCTTGTGCCCATTCGGGTGCGGCAACGAATCCCATGCGAGAATTTTCTGGATATTTTTCATCTTCAAAATTTCGCGAAATCCCTCGTTTTCGATCTTGGCGATCGTTTTGATGCGAATGGGAAGGTCGCAAAAGAAACCTGCGCCGCATTCCTTCTTCCAGATCAGATGAAAGTCTCTGTAGAGATGCACGCCGTGGTAATCCGCCAGCTCTGGAAGCTTAGACGTTACGGCATGATCTATCTCTCCGCGATCATCTGCGAGCAGATGACACGTTGGCCAATGACTGGAGTAAAGATTGCCCTGTGTTGAAAAAAGAATGAAGAGCGCGGTCAAAGCGCTAGTCAGTATAGGAACGCGCAAGGGCCAATGATCTCCTGCTTGACGTCAAAAAAGTGAATCGAAGCCGAGCACAGCCGGGTTCTGAGTTCAAGTTGGCTCACAAGATTTGAAGCAGCGCCAATTCACAGGGAAATATTCCGTTAAGCGTAGCGTTTTACGGCATCGAAAGACCTAACGGTTACCGTAAGAAAAACTAAAAACGTCCCGGAGTCCTTCGAATGATTGTCAGAAAACTCTCGGTCATGATGCTCACCTCAATGGTGATGGCCGTGACCATGGTGGTCGCCGTGACGCTTTGGACAGCAGGACAGAACAACCGGACTGCAGCTGAGGACAGCCAGAAGATGGTTGCGGGCGGCTTGGAAGGAAGGATGGATCGCCTTGCTTCTCTCAATTCGGATTATGCAAGCTGGGCGGCCGCATTTAACGCCGCGCGCGCACGTGATGTTCAATGGCTGACCGAAAACATGGGCGCCGGCGCGAACGGCAAGGAGTTTCATGTTCTCCAGATCGTACTTCCGGACGATTGGTCGAGCTTGACGTGGACAGAAACTGCGATCGAGGCGGGGACTGCTCCCCTCAATAAAGCCGTTGTGCCTGTCGAAGTTGTTCGGAGTTTTCTCCCGAAACTGAATATGTACGAGCGGGATGTGAAGGACACGCAAACTGCGTATCTGGAACTGGATGGGGAAACCCACGCAATTGCTGTTTCCCGAATCCAGCCCTGGGGTCAGGCGACCGATGTTCCGGTTGAGGAATTTCCGCTGATGGTCTTTGCGCTTCGCGTGAATGACGCGTTTCTATCAAGGATCGCAGACAAATTCCTGATTGACGACATCTACGTCAAACAGGACGATGAAGGATCAGGGGCAAGATTGCCGTTGATGGGGCCGGACGGCACCGTCGTGTCGCATCTCCACTGGATCCCTCCGCGGCCCGGGGACCTGCTGATTAAAACGGTCAGTGTCCCGATTGCGATTGGATTGGCGGTCTTCCTCATCCTCACAGGAAAGGTTGCCTGGCTCGCGCGCAAGAATGCAAAGCTCCTTGTTGCAAGCGAGGCGGAAGCGCTCCGCGTTGCACGCAAGGATGCAATCACCTGCCTTCCGAACCGCCTCGCCCTCAACGAGCGTTTCGCTGAGCTCCGCAAGTGCGGCGGCACGATTTCGACCCTCATCGTTGACCTCAATGGCTTCAAAGGGATCAACGATAGTTTCGGGCACGATGTCGGCGATGGGTTCATTAAACTCTTCGCGGAATACATCGGGCTGTCTCTACCTGAAGATACTTTTGCCGCGCGACTGGGCGGTGATGAATTCGTTGTCGTGTTTCGGGGGCAGACGTCCGAGGATCAGTGCATCAAGTTTTGCAACGCTTTAAAGCGCAGAACGAAACATCCGCTCAATGTTGACGGTTTCATGTTCGAGATCACTTATGCTCTCGGTTATAGCAGTGGTGATGTCAAAGACCTCCGGTCAACAGAACTTCTCCGCCAAGCGGATGTCGCGATGTACCACGCCAAAAAGCATAAGGTGCAAATGGCAGTCCGTTACGATCCGACACTCGAGCACGACAAACGTGAGGAAGAACGCACGATTATCGCGCTTCGGGAAGCCCTAGAAACCTGCGAAGAGTTCAATGTCGTGTACCAGCCGATCATCGATGCCAAGACCGGTCAATTGGGGCTCGCAGAAGCGCTCGTTCGCTGGAAATCGCCCACAATGGGGAATGTTTCACCGGCTTATTTTATTCCGATCGCGGAACGCACCTCACTGATCTTTGATCTTGGTCGTTTCGTCATTGACCGGGTCTTCTCGGATATGACGCGTCTTGGCGCGCTAAAGACAAGTATCAACCTTTCGCCGGCGCAATTGCGCAATTCCAAAGTGATCGGGGAAATCCGCGAACGAGCAGCGTTTTATGGGATTGACCCGTCGCGTGTGACGTTCGAGATCACGGAGACCACCTTCATGGAGGATGAATATCTGGTGTCCTTCATCATGGATGGACTGCGCGAAGCGGGCTTCCAGATCGCGCTTGACGATTTCGGCACGGGTTATTCGTCCATCGGATACTTGCGCAAAATGCATTTTGACAA
>JBCDCU010000039.1:0-16831 GCA_039181265.1 Pseudomonadota bacterium
GGCGCGAGCGACATTTGCGCCTCGGCACACATGCCATGATAACCGCCTTCGAATTTCACGATCTTGTCCCGCCCGGTAAAAGCTCTCGCAAGCCGCATGGCATACATGTCGGCTTCGCCACCGGTCGAGATATAGCGAAGTTGCTCGGCACACGGGACTGCGGAACAGATCTCCTCGGCAAGCTCGATCGCAGCCGAGTTGTTAGCAAAGAACGTCATGCCTTTGGGCATTTGTTCGGCGACCGCCTCAAGAACTTCCGGATCTCCATGGCCAAGCACCATTGGTCCCGACCCGATCAGGTAATCGATATATTCATTGCCGTCCTCATCGATGATGCGGCTGCCTTTGCCACTCGCAATCACGATATCGCCCGGCAGATTTCCAAAGGTTCCGGCTGGCAGAACCGCTTTCGCCCGGTTGATCCAGTCTTGCTGGGAAATGATCGTCTTCATGACTTCGTTCCTCAAATTAAGGTCAATTGAGATGGGTAATCGGTGCCCCGAGCATATCCTCATCGGGTGTCACGCCAAGGCCCGGCGCATCAGAAACTTGAATTCGGCCACCCTGCCGTACGGGTCCATCCGGTGCAAGCCGCGGTGCCACATAGCCTGAGAGATCGCAGACATTCTGTAAGTAACGGGGCGGCGTGGCAGCAGCGAGATGAACGGATGCCGCCGTAATAATGTCCGATCCCCACATGCACTCGGCGCATACTTTCACACCAAAATGCATGAGAAGATCGCGACCTTTCTTGGTCGGCGTCAATCCACCGAACTTGGCGATCTTGAGTGTAACGACATCCATGCATTCCAATGCGTTCGCCTTCATAATCTGGTCAATGCCCGAAACGCATTCATCAAGCTTCATCGGAAGGCCTGTGGCGTGACGGACAGCTCCACATTCCTCGATTGTCTCGCATGGTTGCTCAAGCATGATATCGAGGTGTGAGACCGCCCGGCCGACACGCGTTGCATCAAGTTTGGTCGCAGAACAGTTCCAGTCGCCATAGACAAGCGGTCCCGGTCCGACGGCTTCCCGAACCTTGATGAGGCGTTCGGCATCCGCCTGCCAGTCGTCGTCCGCTCCAAGCTTCACCTGGAATTGCTCGATACCATCCGTCTGAACGTCTTTGGCGATCCGCGCCATTTCATCGGGTTCGACGCAGGTGATTGAATGATAGGTCGGCACGCTCCTGGTATAGGCTCCACCCAGGAGCTGATAAACCGGAACGCCAAGAGCGCGCGCATTGAGATCCCATAGGGCGATATCAAGCGGGGACTTTGCGTAACCGTGTCCCTTCAGCCAATGATCGACCTTGCCCATCACACGCTCGACCCCCATAGGGTCTGCACCGATGAGTAAGGGTGCAAGTTCCTCAATCGCAGGAACCACACCGTCTGCATAAGCGGGCAGGTAATGCGGTATCGGGCACACTTCGCCAAAGCCGCTGATCCCCGCATCCGTCTCGATCTTGACGACAATGGTATCGAGCGTCGCACAGGCCTTACCGTCCCCCATGTAATAGGTTTTGTGGCTGGTAAGCGGCACTCTGTAAGTCTTGATCGTACTGATCTTCATGGGTTTACGCCTTGTAATGCGCAATGGGAGTGCCGAGGGCACTCTCATCGGGTTCGACGCCTAGACCCGGTTCCGCACTCGCTGTGAGATAACCATCCCGATTGCGGGGTCCGCGCCCGTCGGCGATGTCGACATCGATCATGTCTTGACAGGCCCAGGTCCCGAGGCAGGCTGTTGATGGAACGGTCTGCGCAAGGTGGGCAGCTTCAGCATCCGCGAGCACCGAGCCGCCCGTCGCCATCACATAAATCTGGAAGCCATGAAAAAGAGCGAGATCCCTAAGACGCCGTGCTTTCGTGAGCCCGCCAACGCGGTTCAACTTGATGTTCACCACATCGGCGAGGCCGTCGCGGGCAATACGGGTCATATCCTGCAACGTGACGAGGCTTTCATCCACGCTGATCGGCGACGTCGTGACAGACCGCAGGGCCGCAATGTCATCGAGCGTCTCGCACGGTTGCTCAAACGTCACACCGAGATAGCGGACCGCGTTCATGACGATTGATGCTTCTCGGCGCGTCCAGGCCCGGTTGACATCGTAAAGGATCTGTTCGCCCGGAAGGCGCGCGTCTTCAATTGCCCGGATACGCGCGAGATCAAGATCGATATCACCGCCCACCTTGACCGAGTGCGCCACATAACCCCGGGCACGAAAGTCATGGATCAGAGAAATCATCTCGTCCGGACTGCCGGAAGAGACCGATGACGCTATCGCCCGTCCGTTTTCATCGCGGCCCCCGAGGAGATCACTGATCGGCAGACCGAACGCTTTGCCGCAAATATCCCAGGCCGCAAGGTCGATTGGCGCCTTCGCATAAAGATGTCCGGGCAGCGCCACATCCATCGCGCGCTCAAGGTGATCCAGTTTGCGAGGATCCTGACCGAGAATGGCATAGGCCATGGTTTCAATACCGGCGCGGATACCCGGACCGTGGGCGGGAACATAGGTATGCCCCCAAGGCGTCCCTTCACCCCATCCAACAAACCCGTTATCCGTTTCGAGGCGGACGAAAGTGGCATCGAGCACCTCGAATTTGAGCCGCCCGCCCGAAAGATAATAGGACTTCGAAAGCGGCAGATCCTTATGCCAGACCGTGATGGAGCGGATCTTCATAACAAAGCTCCATAGGAAGCGACCGGTCCGCCGAGGCTGTCATAATCCGGCTCAACCCCATGACCTGGTTGATCGCTCGCATAGAGCTTTCCGCCTGACGTGACCGGCTTCGGATGGCCCGTCGAGCGCGTGTTGTAGTTGTGAAGGTCCGTCGTATTCACAAGGAAGTCGGGCGGGGTCGACGCGGCAAAATGGGCGAGCGCTGCCGTTGTGATCTCACCACCCCATGTGTCTTCGGCCACAACCGGGATGCGATGTTCAACCAGATAATCCCGCATCAGGCGCGCTTTTGTGAGTCCACCCTGTTTTGAAATCTTCAGGCAGATCGCTTCCGCACTTCTATCCTGAACGACGCGCTGGATCATATGCATATCCGTGATGCACTCATCGAGCTTCATCGGAAGATCGGAGCGTTTCCTTACCTGAAGACACTCCTCATAGGTGCGGCAGGGCTGTTCGAGGAAGTAATTGAGGCCGCGCGTTGCTCGGGCGACGCGAACGGCTTCATCAACGGTCCATCCCTGATTGGCATCGGCAAATGCCCGTTCGCCATCCATAAGCTCCGGAATAGTAGCGCCAATCCGCTCAATATCCTTTCGCCAATCAGCACCGACTTTGACCTGAAATTGCCGGTAACCGACATCCCTCAAACGCTCCATTTCCGTGCGCATCGCATCCGGCTCGCCCTGCGGCGCGACACGATACATCGGTGCGCCGTCTACCAACTTGCCGCCTAGAAGGACATAAAGCGGAAGCCCAACTGACTTCGCCAAGAGATCCCAACACGCAATATCGAAGGGAGTTTTCGCGTAACCATGGCCTCTGATCGCGTGATCCATGATCTGATTGATGCGGCCGAGTTCACGCGGATCTTCGCCAAAAAGGGCAGGGGCGAGAATGCGAGCGGCGGCCTCCACACCGTGCGAAAACGCCTCGATGTAGTTTTCACCGCACGGGCAAAACTCTCCAGAACCGGAGAGTCCGGCATCAGTGTCGATCACGACGACGCTCGACAAGGCCGTCTCGATGACATTGCCCCGGCCCCAGCCATAGGCGCCACCGACATAGGGCAGCTCCGTTCTGAACAACCGGATCCGGGTGATCTTCATTACGTTATTCCAGATCAATCACAATGTTACCGACATGGGCCTTGTCGATAAACGCTTGTTGGGCCTCTCGGATTTTGGGCAAAGGATAGGTCGCAGCAACAATCGGTTTAATCTCACCACGCTCGATATAGCCGACAAGATCCGCGAACGTACCAGGCGGAACGATTGTCGCGCCGGTAAAGGTGAGATCGCGCAGATAGAAGGTCCGAAGATCAAGCTCAACAATCGGGCCGGCAATCGCGCCTGCGCATGTGTAGCGACCACCCCGCTCAAGAGCGGCAATCAGATCCGGAAAGGAAGCCCCGCCAACAACGTCAGCGACGACGCTCACCTTGTCGTCTCCGGTCTGGTCTTTGAGCGCTGCGGCCAGATTGTCGGCCTCACGGTAAATGACAAAGTCCGGCGCCACGGGCTCGAGCAGTTTTTCCTTTGCGGCACTGACAACCGCGACCGTTTCAGCACCCCGGCGTTTGGCAAGCTGAATGAGGGCTGATCCGACACCACCGGATGCGCCGGTGATCAGAACCCGATCACCGCTTGCGACATTGGCCCGGTTGAGCATGTTTTCAGCGGTGATATAAGAGGTCGCAAAGCTCGCGATTTCGATGTGGCATAGACGAGAATCGATGGCGTGGACATTGCGTTCATCGACGATTGTATACTCGGCGTAGCCGCCGTCGCATTCCGAGCCGTAATATCCGGTCTTGTTCAAATTCATCGGATCGGACCAGTCGCGCAGCCAGGTGTCGATCATGACCCTCTTTCCGATGAGATTCGGATCTGACTCCGCCCCGCCAGCAACAACGGTTCCGGCTACATCTGCTCCCTGAATGCGTGGAAATGTAAGGGGCGCGCTTCCCCAGGTCGCATCATCATCCTGCACGCCTTCAAGCGCGGCGCCTGTTGTCGCTTCGATCGTTCCTTTGGAGTACCAGCCTGTCCTCGTATTAACGTCTGTGTTGTTCATACCGCATGCATGAACTTTGATAAGAACCTCACGGGGGCCAGGAACCGGAACAGGCCAATCCTCGCGATATTCGAGTTTCTCAAGCCCGCCGTGCCCAGTCAAAATGACCGCGCGCATTCTCTCATCGGTCATTCCGCCGCCTCCGATAATGGCGCGTCGGTTCTCGGCAAAAGGCTTTCAGGATCATAAGCGGCTTCCGAAAGGACACGGGCCGGACGTGGCGATCCGGCAATCACGACTTCCAGCTCAGTGCCAGGTTGGGCTGCCTCCGGCTTGATGTAAGCGAAAGCGAGGATTTTTCCGACGCTATGCCCGAAAGCGACTGACGCGGTTGAACCGACGACAGCGCCATCACACAGCACGGCTTCACCGCCATTTCCGTCTTCGACACCATCCGGCTCGATCTCAAGATAGGCGCAGATCCAGGGAAGGGTGCCTTCGCTGCTCTTGATTGTCTCCTCTCGACCGAAGAAATTACCTTTGTCGAGCTTCACAAACCGCATCACATCGGCTTCGGGGAGGGTGACTTCGTTAGTCAATTCTCCGGCTCCCTTGAACGCTTTTTCCATCCTCATAACGTTCATAGCGAATGAGCCGTAATCGCCTATACCGAATGCGTCACCTTTCTCGATCAGAGCGTCATAAACCGCCAGCATTGCGTCGCGCGGACCATGAATTTCCCAACCGAGCTCTCCAGCATAAGACATGCGAAACGCCCACATGGGATGTCCTGCAATCTCGATTTCCCGTACACTCATCCAGCGGAAATGCGCATTATCGAGCGGCGCATTGGTTACTGCTGACAGCACATCCCGCGATTTCGGCCCCTGAAGGGCAATGGCGGACCAATCATTGGATCGGTTGATAACGTTGACGTCTTCGCCCGCGAGATGACGGCTGAGATGATCAAGCAACCTTTGCTCGAAGAACGCGGCACAAACGCAATAGAAGCGATCATCCGCCAGGCGGACCACAGTCAACTCAATCTCAATCCGTCCCCGGCGATTAAGAAGATGAGTAAGGATGATCCCACCAGTCTTCTTGGGAAGGCGATTTCCTACCAGACGATCCAGGAAAGCCTCAGCATTGGGACCGGCGACCTCGATCTTCGTGAATGCCGAAATATCCATGACACCGACGCGTTCGCGCACCGTTTTCACCTCTGCGCCAACGACGTCGAAAATCTCGTTGCGCCGGAACGAATAATAATCCCGTTGCTCGATGTCTCCCTTCGCGAAGAAGCGCGGGCGCTCGTGGCCGTAAACTTCTTCGTGCACAGCTCCCTTTTCATGGAGGCGCTCATAAAGCGGGCTTGTCTTGACCGGGCGTCCGGCGAGACGGTTGAAGTGCGGGAAGGGGATCTCGTGTCGAAGGCAATAATCTTCTTTCGCTTTGATCACTTGCCAATCTTTTGTGGCGTAGGAGCCGAACCGCCTCGGATCGAATTCACGCATCGAGATATCGGCAGCACCGTGGACCATCCAGCGGGCGAGCTCACGGGTGAGACCCGGGCCCCAACCGATACCAATCTGAGTTCCGCAGCAGCACCAGTAATTTTTGACACCAGGAGCAGGGCCGATGAGAGGATTGCCATCCGGTGGGTGTGAGATTGCGCCGTGCACCTCACGTTTGATCCCGAGATTGGCGAAGATCGGCATCCGGTCGAGCGCGTTTTCAAGCCATGGCATGATCCGGTCATAGTCTGCCTCGAAAAGCTCGTTTTCAGCTTCCCATGGGCATTCATCTTCCCAGACCGTATTCGGGTTTTCTTTTTCATAGATCCCGATGAGACCGGATTTCTGTTCCATGCGGATGTAACCGGAAACGAGTTTATCGTCCCGGATGACGGGGAGTTCTTTCGAAAGATCAGCGAATTCCGGGACGGTGTCCGTCACAAAGTAATGGTGGGTCATGGATGTCATGGGGAGTTGCAGGCCCGACCACTCGCCCATTTGCCTTGCATAGGTGCCGCCGGCATTGACGACGTGTTCGCAATCAATCGCGCCACGCTCTGTCGAAACGCGCCAGCCGCCGTCTTTCAGGGACTTGATATCCGTCGCGCGGCACCGACGAATGATCTTCGCGCCAAGCTTGCGAGCACCGATTGCAAGCGCTTGCGTCACCCCTGAAGGATCGGCGTGCCCATCATCAGGCGTGTAGAGCGCACCTTTCACCCCGTCGAGATTGTAGAAGGGATGAAGGTTCGCGATGAAATCCCGATCGACGAGTTCGATGTGGAATTTGAGCGCGCGTCCGACACTCAAAGTGTGGCGGAGCCAATCCATTTCATCGTCTGTGTAGGCAAGACGGAAAGAGCCGCAGCCATGCCAGGTTACCGACTGGCCCGTTTCTTCTTCAAGTGCTCCGGAATAAAGCCCGATATTATAGTCGACGCACTTTCCAAGCCCGTAACTTGATGTGGAATGGGTAATCTGACCCGCCGCATGCCATGTCGATCCTGATGTCAGTTCGGCCTTTTCAAGGAGTACGACATCCGTCCAGCCTTCATGGGCAAGATGATAGGCAAGCCCGCATCCCATGATGCCGCCGCCAACGATAACAACACGCGCTGTAGTGGGAAAACCTCCCGAACGATCGGGTGATGATTGCTCGCTCACGCTCAGTCCTCGCTAATGAAGAAATTTCCGTTGTTGGTACAAACGAAACGTCTGGACAGGGTAAGGGTACAAATGTACTATCGTCAACCATGAAAAATAGATCTGTACCAAAATTGGTTTCATCACGGGACGAATCCGCTGCCCAGGACGGCCAGCGCATGGCGCGGCCAAACAGCGTGCCGGGCACGGAAACTGTGCTCGATGCGCTCAGCAATGAATTCGAAAATCTGACGCCTGAAATGCGCAAGGCGGCGTCGTTCGTGCTTGAGAATCCGAACCTTATCGGGATCTCATCAACCCGCGAATTGGCGGAGGCAGCCGACGTCAAACCAAACACGCTGGTGCGCATGGCGCGTCAGGCTGGTTTCGAAGGATACGAGGATTTTCGTGAGCCGTTTCGTGAAGCCATCCGAAACGGCAGCCTGAATTTTCCGGACCGCGCACGCGGCCTTCAATCGCTCGCGCGCGGCGGTAAACTCACGAGCCTTTATGCCGACATGGCGGCGAGTGCTGTCCGCAACATAGAACAGACCTTCGCGCGGACGGATGCAAGCTTTGTCAAGAATGCAGCCGATGCCATCGTCAAAGCCGGTCACACCTATGTGCTCGGGGTCGGCCTCAATCACACGGTTGCGCGCAACTTCACCTATCTCGCCGGCATGGGCTTTCCCAACATCGAGACAATCCCGCGTCTTGGCGGATCGGTGGTCGATGACCTGTCGCGGGCAGGGCCGGGAGATGTCCTTCTTGCGCTCACGCTCAAACCTTATCGTTCCGAAGTGGTTGAAGGGGTCCAATGCGCCCGCGATCAGGGTATGACGGTGATTGCAATTTCAGACAGTCGCGCATCACCCATCATTCTCAATGCCGATCACTGGTTCATCATTGAAGCTGAGACGCCGCAATTCTTTCCCTCATCCATTTCGGCCATCGCGCTTCTCGAAATGCTGATGAGCTTTGTGATCGCCGATGCCGATGATGAGGTGATCGACCGCATCGACCGTTTTCACGAGCGCCGCCACGCGCTTGGCATCTACGCTGGGGAGAAGGATTAACGTCCATGGATGATATCGTTGCGCCACCGAGATCCCTTGAAGGGCGGTACTACACAGATCCGGACATCTATCAGAAGGAGCTCAAGGGGCTTCTCGCGAGCACGTGGCAGTTCGCGGGCCATGTCTCCCAGGTCGAAAATCCTGGCGACTACTTCACTTTCGAGATCGCGGGCGACAGTCTCTTCTGCATCCGTACGAAGGAAGGTGAGATCCGCGCGTATTACAATGTCTGCCAGCACAGGGCACATCAATTGATGTCGGGCGAGGGGAGCACAAAACTCATCGTCTGCCCCTACCATGCCTGGACATATGAACTGACCGGTGCCCTGCGGTCGGGACCAAACCTCTCATCAGTCCCGGGCTTCAAGCGGTCCGAAGTCTGTCTAACTTCTGTCCGGATAGAAGAGTTCTGCGGCTTTCTGTTCGCCAATCTTGATCCCGATGCCAAATCGATGGATGAATGGTATCCCGGCGCGCGTGAGGAGCTCTCGGCCTTCGTTCCGGACATTGCGAGGCTCAAGCCACTCGAATGGGTGGAAATCGAAGAGAAGTGCAACTGGAAGGTTTCCGTCGAAAACTATTCCGAATGTTATCACTGCCAGCTCAACCATCCGACCTTTGCGAACGGCGTGATCAAACCGCAGACCTACGACATCCAGCCCCAGGGATACTGCCTGCGCCACACCACGGAATGTCAGAACCTCGACCAGATGACTTATGAGGTCGATGTCGATGCGAATCCCTATGCAGCCCTCTATTCATCCTGGTTCCTGTGGCCTGCTGTTTCTTTCCAGGTTTATCCCGGTAATGTCCTCAACACCTATCATTGGCGGCCGAGCGGGCCGGAAAACGTTACAGTCTGGCGCGGCTGGTACAGCATCGACGGTCTCGATTCAGAACCCATACGCCGACTTGCCGTTCAGGACCGGGCAACCACGGTAGAAGAAGATATTCACCTTGTTGAATCGGTCCAAAAGGGCCTCAAGAGCCGAGGCTATAAGCCAGGACCGCTCGTCGTCGACCCGCGCTGCGGTGTGAGTTCAGAGCACTCGATCAAAGTGCTCCAGGAATGGATGCGCGAGGCGATCGATAATGCCTGAAGGAGCGACTAGGGCTTTTCCTGCGGCGCAAAATATTGCGGTGCTTGTTCACGCTCATACATCCCGTAATCCCGGGTGATGACACTGATCAAACCGCCCGTAACAGCGTTTTCATCGCTCAGCGACGACAGAAGATCCTGCGCCGTGTGGAGCCCTGCAACTTCGAAGACCGTCGCATAACTTTCATCAGACGTGACGCTCTTGAAGGTTTCTCCGCCACCGGATTCCGGCGGTTCCGAGGAATAGGAGACTACAACGAAACGCCTCTTTTCTTCATCGTTCTCGCGATAGAGGCCGACTAAAGGCGCCTGTGTCGATTGCCCATCGCTCCGACGATGTTCGAGAACATGGCCGACACGTAACCGGTAATCAGCAAAATGTTTGTACCGTCCGGCTTCCTGGGATTGATAGTGCGTACCATCCGCCCGCCACTTCGCAATCGCGGCTTCATCCTGCCAATGCTGGTGAGACAGAATGACGTTTGGACGAGACAGCGACTTAAACCTTTCGAGATATAAAAGGCCCGGGTGGTTATCGAGCAGTGGCTTTAAAGACTGCGCACGCCGGAAGTATAAATCTTCGTGCCCTTCCTTGGGCTCAACCTCAAATAGGAGAATTTGCATTGGCCGAAGCCTCCTCATACAAATGAGGAGTATTACTGATTCCAGACCGGAAAGACATCCCCGACTTGCGGACGAGCTTCAAAGACCGCTCGAGCTATCGCACGTGCAGCGCAATGGGCCGCAGCATCGCAAATCTCGACAAGCGCAATAGAAGGCATTCGAGGTTCTATGGCACCCGTTGAAAGCGAGAAGACAATATCCCCGTCGAACGGAGTATGAGCCGGAACGATAGCTCTTGCAAAACCGTCATGGCTTGCGACGGCGAGACGTTGCAGATCCGATTTTGAGAGGTTCGCGTCCGTCGCGACGATAGCAAGGGTCGTATTCTGCGACGGATGAAAGGGTTCTGCCTTGAAGCTCTCAAGCCGTCCAACGTGACCGGCTGCAGGATCCGGTCCAAGCCCACCGAACTCCGCGTTCATTTCAAACGGTGCCGCCCAGAAATGCCTTGAGCCTGATGGCGTCACGGCACCGAACGAGTTTACCGCAACGAGCGCGCCGACAGTGATCCCGTTTTCGAGAACCAGGGACGCGGATCCAAGCCCGCCCTTAAGACGTGCAGTGAGGGCTCCAGTCCCGGCTCCGACCGATCCGATCGCAAAATCCGGATTTGCCGCATCGAGGGCAATACGTCCAAGTGAGGGATAGGGGTTCTCGGACCATTCCTTGTCCCCGCCATTGAGAAGATCGAAAAGGATAGCGCCGGGCACAATTGGCACGCTGGCTGAACCGACCTGAAATCCCCGCCCGGCTTGCCTAAGCCCGTCGACGATGCCGCTTGCAGCATCAAGCCCGAACGCAGAGCCACCGGAGAGAAAGATCGCGTCGACGGCAGGCACCAGCTTATCCGGTTGAAGAAGATCGGTCTCCCGTGTGCCCGGAGCCCCGCCCATAACCGCACAGGAAGCGGGAAGGGCGGTATCGCCGAGAAGCACGGTTACGCCGGACTTCAACGTCTCATCGCCGCTGTTGCCGACCTTGAGCCCGGCCACATCACTTATCAGATTGCGTTGACCTGTCCGCATATCACGCGCTTCCTAGTAGCTGATCCTGATTGCCGTTCGCATCTTTGTGTCACACAACAGCTAAAGGGAGCCAGACGCAACTTTCGGGGAATATCGCCATGACCTTTTCAAAGGAAAAGCTCGACGCGCTGAAACGCCAATTCGAAGATCAACCCGGGTCGAAGATGATTGATCCGGAATATCAAAGAATTGCCAATCATATCTTCTCAGAAGACGGGCAAAGACCGGCGCCTTTCGCCGGGGTACCAACGCTGCTCGATGCCCCGTTTCGTCCAATTGATCAGACCGACCCGGATATCGCTGATCTCGATGTTGCGCTCTTCGGTGTCCCGATGGATCTTGGCGTCACGAACCGGAGCGGATCCAGGTTCGGTCCGCGCGCGGTGCGGACAATCGAGCGGGTCGGACCCTACAACGGCGCGCTCGCTTGTGCTCCGGTCCACGAGATGGCGGTCGCCGATATCGGCGATATCAAATTCCACAGCCGATTCAGCCTCGCCCAATCCCACGAGGACATCGAAGCTTATGCGAAACGGGTTGTTGCGAAGAATGTCATGCCACTTGCTGTCGGCGGCGATCATTCGATCTCCCATCCGCTCCTGAAAGCCGTCGGCGAAAAGGGGCCGGTTGGCATGGTCCATATCGACGCCCATTGCGACACGGGCGGCATCTATGAAGGGGAGAAGTTCCACCATGGCGGGCCGTTCCGCAATGCGGTTCTGGAGGGCGTGCTCGATCCTGAGCGGACGATCCAGATCGGGATCCGGGGGGCTGCTGGATATATCTGGGAATTCTCGGACATCTCCGGCATGACGGTCGTTCATATGCGCGACATCACCGAGGACAAGATTCCCGAAATCATTGAAAAGGCGCGAGCCGTTGTCGGCGATGACCCGACCTATCTCTCCTTCGACATCGACAGTATTGACCCAGCTTATGCGCCGGGCACAGGAACACCGGAAGTCGGCGGCCTCACCAGCCGGGAAGCCATGCGCCTGATCCGTGGGCTGAAGGGGCTCTCATTCATCGGCGGCGATATGGTGGAAGTCGCACCATCTTACGACGCGACGACGAATACAGCCCATGTCGGCGCGCAAATACTCTTTGAGATCCTCAGCGTCCTTTACTATTCACCCGCGCGACAATCGAAATGACGAAATAACAGTCAATTGAAAAAAAGACTAATTCCTAGGCAAACAGGCCCTTGCAATTTGCTTGAGATTTTGTCCATTCTGCCCCGAATTCAGTAATGAGTGCCGAATTTCGGCTATTTGGAGAGGGGAACATGACAGACCATTCCGATAAAGCGGGCAAGAAACCGCTATCGCAATCAACCAAAGCATCAGGCGGCCTTTCGCGCCGTGCCTTTACGGCAGGTGCGACCGCGCTCGGCGCGACGGCGATTACCGGTTTTCCGGCGATCAACGTTCTTGCAAGCCAGACCCTGAAAGTCGGCGTCTATGGCGGCTATTTCCAGGAATCGTTCGACAAACACATCTTCCCGCAATTCACATCCGATACCGGTATCAAGGTTCAATCCGTGAGCGAACCAACTGGCTCAGCATGGCTTGTTCAATTGCGCACTGCGGCCCGGGCCGGACAGGCACCGGCGGACGTCAACATGATGACACAGACCTCGCGGACCAAAGGCGCGAAGGAAAAACTCTGGTTGCCGCTCAACAACGACAAACTTCCAAATGCTTCCAACCTGCCGGACCACTTCGTCTCCAAATATGAAGACGATGGCGCGATCTATGGCCTCGGCGCTGTGGCCTGGTACATCACGCTTGTCTCAAACACGGAAGTCTACAAGGAAGCCCCGACAAGCTGGGCTGAAATGTGGGATCCGAAGCATAAGGATACGCTCGGTCTTCTTGCCAATGTCGACAACTCCTTCCTGTTGGAAGTTACCGCATCCACATTCTTCGGCGGCACAGGGATCCTTGACACGGAAGAGGGCATCCTCAAAGTCATGGACAAGCTTGCGGAAGTGAAGCCCAATGTCCGCCTTTGGTACCGCGATGAGGGACAGTTCCAGCAGGCGCTCGAAGCCGGAGAAATCCCGATGGGTCAATACTATCATGACGTAACGGGCCTTGCGGCAGCCGACGGTCAACCGGTTCGATCAACCTTCCCGAAAGAGGGCGGCATTCTCGATTCCGGATCCTGGTGCATCGTGAAATCTTCCAAGCTTCAAGAGCTCGGTGAAGTCTTCATGAATTATATGTGCCAGCCTGCGATCCAGGCGAAAATGTCCCGAAATGTCGGCACCGCGCCGACCGTTGGCCGTGAACTCACCGATCTGACCGACGAAGAGTTTGCAGCCGTTTCAAGCGACATCACGCCAATCATCCCACGCTACGATCTTTACGATACGAAGGGCGATTGGCTGAACCAGAAATGGGCCGAGCTCATCGCAAGCTAAGCGGATCGACCTGAGAAACCGGGTGCTAGCAAAGCGCCCGGTTTCTTTTTCTCAAAGGCCTCACCATGTCCGCTTCTTCTTCCGGCATCCAGCTCCAGGCGCTGACCAAAACCTTTGGGCCCATTCATGCTGTCGATAATATCGATCTGCATTTGCCTGCAAACCGGTTCGTCTGCCTGCTCGGACCATCGGGATGCGGCAAGACCTCGCTTTTGAGGCTGATTGCAGGTTTGGAAAGCCCCGATAGCGGCACCATATCCTTCGAGGGCTCGGACATGACCGCGATCGCGCCGCACAAGCGCGAGATCGGCATGGTGTTCCAATCGCTCGCTCTTTTTCCGCACTTAAATATTGCAGACAATATCGGCTATGCGCTGAAAATCCGCGGCGAACCGCGTGATGCAATTGAGAAACGGGTGACCGAACTCCTCGATTTGGTGCGATTGCCGGGTGTTGGCAAACGCGCGATTTCTCAGTTGTCTGGCGGACAGCGCCAGCGGATCGCCATCGCCCGAGCGCTCGCGATCAGGCCAAAGCTCTTTCTCCTGGACGAACCTTTATCGGCGCTCGACGCCAAGCTGCGCGAAGCCATGCAGGTGGAACTTCGCCAGCTTCAGAAAAACCTCGGCATCACAACGATTGTCGTGACTCACGACCAGCGCGAAGCGATGACCATGGCGGACCATGTTGTTGTGATGAAGTCCGGCAAAATCCTGCAACACGGCGCGCCACTCGACATTTACCGCAATCCGGCAAATGCTTTTGTCGCCGACTTCATCGGAACCAGCAATCTGATCACCTGCCGGGTGAAAGACGCCGGAACCGTAGAAGCAAATGGCAGCACCTTTACCATTGAAGAGATCCCGACAACCCTTTCAGAGGGTGATGAGGCTGTCCTATCGGTCAGACCCGAAGAAGTGCTCTTTGCCGATCCTAATAAGAGCGAAAACACGCTGGAAGCAACGATCACCTTCATTCGAGATCTCGGCTCGCAGGTCGAAATCATGCTGGAAAGCGCCGGGCAGGAATTGATGGTGACGATGTCTCCAAAGGACAGACCGGATGTAGGGCAGGGTGACCTCGTACGCCTTCATCTTCCGGCCGCCGCATCAAAGGTCATTCCGAAATGAGCGCGAGCCAGACATCCCGGCTCCCGGCAACCGGCCTTTTGGCTGCCTATCCCTCCGTGATGCTTGGAGTTTTCTTTCTGATTCCGTTCGCGATCATGCTGGCAGTGAGCTTCTTCCATCGCGTCGAGGGCGCATTTTATGAACCTGCTTTAGAGTTTGCGAATTACGGTCGCTTCCTTCAGCCGTTCTTCCTCGGGATCCTGAATTTCTCGGTGACCCTATCGGCAGCCGCCGCGATCATTGCGGTCGCAATTGCGTTTCCCTTCACCTATCTGCTCACCCGGATGAACCGCAAGGTTCAGATCGTTGCGCTCGTCTTCATTCTCGCCGTTCTGTCGCTCTCGGAAGTGATTATCGGATTTGCCTGGTCGACGCTGTTGTCGCGGACAGCGGGCATATCGAACATCATGGTGACACTCGGCCTTTTCGACCGTCCCGCGTCCTACTATCCAAGCCTTCCGGCGCTCCTCATCGGCCTTGTCTATCTGAGCTTTCCCTATTGCGTGCTCGTCCTTTATCCGTCGCTTTCAAGGCTTGATCCGGAACTCGGCGAGGCCGCGCAGATGATGGGAGCATCTCCCGTCAGAATGTTCTTCACCGTGATTGTTCCAGTGATGCGGCGCTCGATTATCAGCACCATCATTCTTGCGTTCGTTTTCACGCTTGGGGCGTACATCCTACCGCAAACGCTCGGTAAACCGCCGCATTGGACGCTCTCCGTCCACATCACCGACCAGGCGCTCTACCAGGCGAACATGCCCTTTGCCGCAGCTATGGCAACGTTCTTACTGCTCGTCTCGCTTGCCCTTGTCGCGATCACCTTGCTTCTTGGCGAAGACAGAAAGGCGACCGCGTGATGATGAAGCGTTTGGGAAGCCTCTACATTCTCCTCATCATGGGTGTTCTTTTTCTCCCGCTGATTATCGTGGCGGGTGTTTCGGTAAACGAGAGAAAGCGCCTGTTCTTCCCGCCACAAGGCTTCTCGGTTCACTGGTACGGTGAACTTTTCGCCGATGGAGCGTGGTTCAACGCCTTCCAAAACAGCGTTCTTGTCGCAGTCCTTGCTAGTGTCGTCGCGGTTTCCATCGCGCTTCCAATCGCGATTTATCTCTGGCGCGCCAATAATCTCTTCGCCCGCATGCTGTTCGGACTTGGCCTCGCACCGTTCATGCTGCCGCCTGTCATTACGGCATTGGGGCTGCTGATTTTCTGGGTTCAAATCGGTCATTCCGGCGCGACCTATGCTACCATCATCTCGCATGCCGTTTTCCTCGTGACCCTGCCGCTTGTCACGATCTCCCTCGGACTTCAGTCGATCAACAAGCAGTTGATTGAGGCGGCACGGACGATGGGTGCGAACGAGGTTACAATCTTTAGAACGGTGATTTTCCCGCTGGTCACGCCCTATATCGTGTCAGGCTTCGCGTTCGCCTTCGTCCTGAGCCTCAACGAATACATCATCGCGTTCATGGTCGCGGGATTCACCGTCGAAACGCTGCCGATCAAGATCTTCAATTCATTGCGATATGGATATACGCCGGTCATGGCCGTCGTCGCCGTCTTCTTCGCGGCGATTTCCGTTCTGGTCTTTGGTCTGATCGCCAAGTTCGGCGATCTCCCCCAGCTTCTCGGCGCGGAAGCGAAAGACCGGACTTAGACCGCATCCTTATAATATTAGATCAATCTAGTAACGATGCACTCTAAGACTCTCCCTCGAACAGCTGAATAAGCCTGTCTATCGCGGCTTCCAGGGATTGCAGCGTGAAGTCCGCATCATCAACGCTCATTGCCAGGATGAAGGCATTGTCCGCGGAAAGCCCGGCAGAGACCGGAAACCGGGTCACCGGATCAAGTTGAGCCACATCGAACAAACGTTTCAGATCTTCTGCAAGTGGCGGATGGGCGGGTTTGCGCGTCAGGCTGACAATGGTCCGCTTTCCGTCTTGGGACGGCGTCAGGCTCATCACACCCGCCCTTTGGAAGGCGATTGTGTAACTGCCATCGGGAGAGCGCGGAAGACCCGGCATGTCGATGCTTGCACCAAAATCAGCGATCACGCCTTCGGCGCGCTGAGAAAATCCGACCAC
>JBCDCU010000040.1:0-16667 GCA_039181265.1 Pseudomonadota bacterium
GACACGCAATGCCGGCCGTGTATTCGAACAAATGGAGTTTGAGTGAATTGCCGACTATCAGACGCACCTTCCAGAAGAGAATGATGTTCCTCGATCTTTGTCTGACGAAGCGGATAGGTGCCATAGACTCCCGGTCCTAGATTGCGCGGCATGCTTCCGTCTTTCATAGGCAGGGTATCTCGGCCGCTGATCCGTATGTCACAGGATTGAATCCTCTCTGGGGCTCCATGATCCATTGATTTTGCCACCCAACCGGCAAGCCATGATGACTGCCAGGCGGAGCGCGCCGCCCACGCGGAGTTTCCTATTCAAAACAGAAAAAGTTATGGACGACCCTCTAGTCCGGTGAAGACGGGCCATCTGGCGCTATCGTCAGCGCGTCCCTCAGCGAAGGCGCGAGTTTCACGAAATTTTCCAGCAACACATCTTTCAGGAGCGCACGGAACTGCGTCGCGAGGACACCGGGAAGCGTGCCGAGTTCATCCTTGCGATTGACCATGTAAATGTGCCGCGAAAGCCCGGCAAACGGCAGAGGCAAGATGTCGATCGCATCGTGAAATCTGTCTGCATCAAGAACGGCAAGTGGCGTTGAGAGCGTCCAGCCGCCGGTTTTTGCCACGGTCGCGAGAACCGACCGGGTCGCTTCAAATGAGAAGCGTCGAGGAACCTGGAACCCGATGCGCTTCAGATGGGTTGAGACCTCGCGGCCCATCGGCATGGCGTCCGCATATTGAACGAAGGGCATGGTCGATAACTGGCCGCGCCAGTCAATCTCCGCCTGATAGCGGTCTTTCGCCGTTACCAGAACGAATTGTTCGCGGGCGAGTTCCTGAACCTGGAAAGATTGCAGGCTGTCTGGAAGTGTTGCGGTGACCGCAATATCGGCTTCGCGTGCAAGGAAGCGTTCGTTCACCTGATCCGAACGCCCGGAGAAAGTGTTGATGAAGCAACGCGGCATTTGCGCTTGCATCGAGGCTGCAAGCTCCGGCGTGATCGATGCATCCAGGTCATCGATGATTGCAAAGTTGAGGACGGGCAGACTGCTAAGACTGAGTTCTGCAAGAGAGGTTTCGGCGACCGATACCGTCGCAAGGATGCGATGGGCATGGACGCTTAAGACCTGTCCCGCCGGGGTCAGGGAAATCGGTTTTTGCGTGCGGTCAAAAAGCTTTGCGCCGACACTCGTCTCAAGCGCTGAAATCTGTTGTGAAACGTTGGATTTGCTAAGGCCGAGGCTTCTTGCTGTGCCTGCGATCGATCCGATCTCCTCCAAGGCGATAAAAACCCTGATACCGCGCAATGTCAGGCGGCCAGCGGCTGTGGTTGTGTCCTTAGCAAGCGTGATTGTCACCGCGTACTCCTATTGTAAGACGCGCCTTGCTGCCAATTGACAGCGTCGCCCAACACTATGCGTGTTTTGATCATCCCGGCGTCATTCCGTGCCACCTCTCAACGTTCGCATTCTCACTCTACATGCGTTCTTATTTTCTGAACAGGGAAGTCCAGGATTGACCTTGCTTCCATCCGCTGGCTGTCTTTGTAAAGTCATGGATATGGGGTGGGAGATAGGATGAAGAGACAGACACGTGTAGTCGTCATCGGTGGCGGTATTGCCGGGTGCTCGACCCTATATCACCTGACCCAAGAAGGATGGACAGATGTCGTTCTTGTGGAGCGTAACGAACTCACTTCCGGTACGACCTGGCATTCGGCGGCACAGGTGACCAATTTCGGAATGACCCAAACAATGGTGGGTCTGAAAAGCCATTCCATCAAACTGTACAAGGAACTCGCCGACGATCCGGACTATCCGATCAACTACCACCATGCCGACGGCGGGATAAGGCTTGCCAATACCGAACGCCAGATGGACGGCTATCGACACTTTGTCAGCGTCGCCAAAGGTATGGGTGTCGATTTTGAGGTCATCGACGCGGAAGAATGTGCCCGCAGGCATCCGTTGATTTCGACCGATAATTTGCTGGGTGGGCTCTGGGATCCGCTCGACGGCGATATCGATCCGGCGCAATTATGCCAGGCGCTGGCCCGCCGTGCCCGCAAGGCGGGAGCCGAAGTCTATCGCCATAATCCGGTGATCGGCCTCACACAGCATGCCGACCATAGCTGGACCGTTCATACGGAAAAGGGCGATATCGATTGCGAGATCGTCGTCAATGCAGGCGGTTATCGCGTGAACGAAGTCGGCGCGATGATGGGCGTGCACCATCCGGTGAGTTCGATGGAACATCAGTATTTCCTGACGGAACCGATCAAGGCGATTGAGGAAGCAGGCCATCGGATGCCGCTTATCCGGTGCCCGGTGAGTGACTTCTACAGCCGTCAGGAGAAGAACGGGCTTCTTGTCGGGTTTTACGAGCAGGATTGCCGACCCTGGGGCATGGATGGTATCGACCCCGATTTCGTCAACGCGCTCTGCCCGGACGATCTTGACCGCGTCACTGATGTCCTTGAGGGCGCCTTTGCCCGAATGCCCGCTTTGACGGAGGTCGGGATCCATTCGGTCGTCAATGGCCCGATCACTTACACCATTGACGGCGCGCCGCTGGTCGGTCCGATACCGGGTAAGCGCAATGCTTATTGCATTATCGGTCTCAGAGCAGGGCTCGGTGAAGGTGGTGGCCATGGCTGGCTTCTCGCCCAGCAAATCGTTTATGGCGAAGCATGCTTTGACACATGGGTTATCGACCCGCGCCGGTTTACCGGCCATGCGAATGTTGAGCTCACCGCACTCAAAGCCATTGAGGATTATCAGAACGAATTCCGTTTTCACTTTCCGCACGAACACCGCCCGGCGGGCCGACCGATCAAGACAACACCGCTGACACCGATCCTGGCGTCCGAAAACGCGGAATTCGGTGTCGTCAACGGTTGGGAGCGGGTCGCCTATATCAAACCATCTCCAGACTTTGAGGAAACGCACAGCTTCCGGTTCAATGAAACGTTCGATGTTGTGGGTGAGGAGGTGAAAGCCGTTCAGACAGCCGTCGGCATTACGGAGGTGAACGGCTTCAACCGCTTTGAGATCAAGGGGCCGGGCGCCCGCGACTGGCTCGATCGGATGACCTGCGGCCGCATTCCGCGACGCATCGGCAAGGTCGGTCTTGCTTATCTCCTCAATCATCATGGAAACATCAAAGCCGAAGCGACCCTCGCCAATCTTGATGGGGAGACGGTCTGGTATGGCTCGGCCGCAGCTTCCGAATTCCACGATTGGGACTGGCTCACGAACCATCTGCCTGACGACGGCTCAGTAACGCTCAATTCGCTCACCAACGAGTGGACCATTCTGGTGATCGCAGGGCCGAAAGCGCGCGAGGTTTTATCGTCTGTCTCGCGTGGTGATTGGTCTCAGCAAGCCTTCCCATGGCTCTCGATCCGTCGCGCCTTTATCGGAATTGCGCCTGCAATTGTGATGTCGGTGAGTTTTTCCGGGGAACTTGCCTATGAGATCCATGTGCCGAATAACCAGCTCTATGCCGCCTATCTGGCACTGCGTAAAGCAGGCGAGGCGCACGGTATGAGACTCTTCGGCTCGCTTGCAGTGGAATCGATGCGCCTTGAGAAAGGTTATCGCCATTGGAAGGCCGACCTCATTACGGAGTTCAACCCGCTGGAAAGCGGCCTTGAGCGTTTCGTGAAACTGGATAAGCCGGATTTTGTCGGAAAGGCCGCTCTGGAGGCAATGAACCGGAACGGGCCGCGTCAGACATTCGTAAGCCTTGTTCTCGATTGCAAACATGCCCCTGCGCATGGCGGCGATAGCATCCTCTCAGATGGAAAGTGCATTGGGACTGTCACCTCGGCGGGTTGGGGATATCGAACGGACCGAAACATTGCGATGGGATTTGTCGAGCCTCACTTCGCCGAGATCGGGACCTCGCTTTCGGTGGAGGTTATTGGAGAGCCTGTTCCGGCAAGCGTGGTCGATCCGGTGCTCTATGATCCTGAGAACGCTCGTATTCGCGCCTAGTCGGGATCTGCGGAGAGCTCAAAGGTTTCGTCCGGGAAGAATTTCTCCAGACGGATGTCGGCTGTGCGGGCATGGCCTTCCATGCCTTCGAGCCTTGAGATCCGCGCGGTTGCCTGGGCGACGTCTTTCGCACCATCGCGGGTTGCCCGCTGCCAGGTTACGGTTTTCATGTATTTGTGTACGGAGAGGCCTCCGGTATAGCGGGCAGCACCGGATGTCGGCAGCACATGGTTCGGTCCGGCGGCCTTATCGCCGAACGCAACTGTCGTTTCCTCACCAAGAAAGAGCGAGCCATAGGACCTGAGGCGGCTGAGCCACCAGTCGAGGTCAGCAGCCTGAACCTGCAAATGTTCCGGCCCGTAGTCATCGCAGGTTTGAGCGATTTCTTCCCGATTGCTGCACAGAATGACTTCGCCATAATCGCGCCAGGCGGCTTCGGCATTCTCGCCGTTCATCTTTGGAAGCTCTTTGATTAGGTTTGGCACCAGTTCAAGGACTTTTTCTGCAAGTGCGCGGTCATCGGTGACAAGCCAGACGGGCGAATTGTAGCCGTGTTCCGCCTGACCGACGAGATCCCATGCAACCATGAACGGATCAGCGGTCGCGTCAGCTGCGATCATTGAATCCGTCGGGCCAGCGAACATGTCGATCCCGACCCGGCCAAAGAGAATGCGCTTCGCTTCAGCGACGAATTGATTGCCGGGGCCGACCAGAATGTCCGCCTTCGGCAGGCCAAAGAGCCCGAAAGCCATCGATGCAACACCCTGCACGCCGCCCATGGTGAGGATGCTATCAGCTCCGCAAAGATCCATTGTGTAGAGGATTGCGGGTGGGATCCCGACGCCGGGTTTTGGCGGTGAACACGCCGAGATATGGTCGACGGCCGCAACTTTAGCGGTTGTGATGGTCATAATCGCGGAGGCGACGTGGCTGTACCGCCCACCCGGCACATAGCAGCCCGCCGCCGAGACCGGGATCTGTTTTTGACCGGCGAAAAAGCCCGGACGCACTTCCATTTCGCACTCGCCGATCGTCAGCTTCTGGGCTTCGGCAAACCGGCGGATATTGTCGTGGGCGAAGCGGATATCGTCTTTGAGCTTCGCCGGGACTGCGTTTTCGGCTGCGGCGATCTCGTCAGCGGTAACGAGGGTAGGGCCGTCCCAGTGGTCGAACTCTTTCGCATAGGCGCGGGCCTTGTCGTCGCCGCCGTGTTCGATTTCCTCCAAAATTGCCTGCACCATCGCGCGGATGTCGTCCTGTCCGGAGTGTGCGCTGAGATCCGCCTTTTTGAGATAGGTGATTGCCATGTCCCGTTATCCCGTATTGCGCGTCAGCATGCAGCAGGTTCTTTATGGGGAAGTCCTCGCTCGGATGCGATTGTGGCTGTCCCCAACGAAAAGGAAACGCAAGCATCGACGAGCGCATCGAGCGTATCGAAAACAGGAATTTCCAGCTTAAGGTCGTCTGCGATGAGGGAAAACTCCGTGCAACAGATCATGGCAACGTCCGCGCCGCGCGCCACCATGTCGTTTGCCGCGACCTGCAGCGCTGCGCGTGCCTCCGGTGTTGCGCCATTCTTCTTAATGTCGCGGATGACGCTGAGAAGCCTGTCGGGGTCGCTGGCGGTAACTGCGGTGAGCCCCTGGTTTTCAAAGGCCTTGTCGAATACACCGACGAGATTGAGCGCTGGCGATCCGAGCACGCCGATCCTGCCGGCTTTTCCGCTGAGTTGAAGAGCTTTGTCTGCAGCCAGTTCGACCATGTTCAGAAAGGGAATTTTGGCTGCGGCTTCAACAACCGGCGCATAGTGATGCGCGGTGTTGCAGGGCATTGCGAGAGCCTTTGCGCCTGCCGCCTCAAGTGATGTTGCCATTTCTGCGAGACTTGGGCCGGGATCCTCGCCGGTGCCGTGAATGAGTGCATCAATCCGGGAGGGAACCTGCGTGTTGTTATGCACAATCAGCGGTATGTGGTCCTTATCGTCGCTGGCCTGGACGGCCTGCATCATCTTTTGCATGAACAAGATGGTTGCTTCCGGGCCCATCCCGCCCAAAACGCCGATCGACTTTATGCTTTGGCTCACGCTGCACCCCGTAAAGACCGGTCCTCCACCACATGGGCGATGATTGCAGCGATTTGCTCGCAATCGGCGAGTGAAAACGTCAGCGGAATGCGCATGTCGAAGAGGCCCGATAGAATACGGTCGGTCTCGGGAAGGCTCTGTTGCGCGACGTAGCGCCAGCTATGGTGGCTGGAGGTAAAGGCGACAGGGTTTTCGTCACCGAACCATTTCACCTCGACGCCAAAGCTTTTTAGGCGTGTGATAAAATCCCGTGCGCCGTCAGCGGTTACATCGGGGAGCCGGAATTGGATCGAACTGCCGACATAGGTTTCCTGCTCCGGCCGTTCCGGCAGGACAATTCCGGGAAGGGGGCTGAGCCGTGCAGCGATTGCGTCATAGCGCTCATTCCATCGTCTGATGTTGTCTTCAAGTTTTTCGAGCTGAGGCAAAAGCATGGCGGCGCGGACATTATCCATGCGCGCTGACATATTCGGCGTGTCGAGCCGGATCTCAGAAAAAACCTCCGGGGCAGGGGCTGCTCCATGGCGCTCATAAAGCATGTAGGAGCCGGAGAGAATGATGGCGCGTGCCATGAATTCAGCATCATTCGACGTAATGAGCCCGCCTTCACCGGAATTGAGATGCTTGTAGGTCTGGGTTGAAAAGCAGCCTGCAAGACCAAATCCACCACTCAGACGACCGTTCCAGCGTGCCCCCATCGTGTGGGCGCAATCTTCGATCATCCTGACGCCTGCCTCTTCCAAAAGTGCGTTTAGTGCTTCCATATCGCAGAGGTGACCGCGCATATTGGAGAGAAGAAAGACGCCGGCCCGGCTGGACGCGATCTTTCGTTCAAGGTCCTTAAGATCGACCACGAGATCATCCGTGATCTCGACCAGAACCGCTTCCGCCCCCACTGCTGCAATGGCACCTGGAACCGGTGCCAGCGTGAAGGCATTGGTGAGCACCTTGTCGCCTGGCTTGACCCCCGCCGCACGCAGCGAAATCGCCATGGCAGCGCCGCCCGACGAACAGGCAAGACAATAGTCAGACCCCTGATAAGCCGCGTAGGCGCGCTCCAGTTCCGCAACGGGTCCAAGCTCATCACCAACCGTGTTGTACCGGTGAAGCCTGCCACTTCGCATGACATCGACTGCAGCCACCACCCCTTCGACCGGGATGGCTTCCTGCTGTGTGAATGACCCTTCGAACGGTTTCATGATTTGGCCCTGACCTATTCTGCCGCCTCTAGGGCTGGTTTGTCGTAGCCGAAGGCATCCGTGTAACCGAAGAGAGCAGCTGCGCCACCTGTGTGCAGGAAGACAATGTTCTCATCGTCCGCGAAGGCACCTTTCCGGATCAAGTCGACGAGACCGGCGGCACCTTTCCCGGAATACACCGGATCGAGCAGGATCCCTTCAAACCGCGCAAACATCTCAATCGCTTCGAGGCACTCTTTCGTCGGAATGCCATAGCCTTCGCCAACATAATCCGTGTTCGCCTCGACATCCTCGCGGTTCACTACGCCTGGACAACCTAGCTTCTCGGCGGTCTTAACAGCGAGATTATAGACGTTTTCTTCCTGCTTCGGTTTTGGTGCTCTGACACCAATGCCAAGCAACGGGATATTGGCGTTGATCGCCTTCAAACCGACAACGAGCCCAGCCTGAGTCCCAGCGCTGCCGGTCGCATGAACGATGCGGTCGATCTTAAGCCCGATTGCGTTTGCCTGTTGAACAAGTTCCATCGCGGCATTGGCATAGCCAAGTGCACCAGTCGGGTTCGATCCGCCGCCCGGGATCGTATAGACCTTTCGTCCTTTCGCCCGGAATTCGTCCGCGACATTTTCCATTTCGGCATTCATATCGAGGCCGCCGGGGCGTTTCTCCGCCGTTGCGCCATGGAGAAAATCGAGAAACACATTCCCGTTTCCGTTGTAGTTTGGATCCTTGGAGCCAGTCCGGTCTTCAAGAAGGATATGGCAATCCATTCCAAGTCGCGCGGCGAAGGCTGCCGTCTGGCGGGCATGGTTCGATTGTGTCGCTCCTTGAGTCATGACGAGGTCTGCGCCCATCTCCTGGGCCTCCGCCATCAGAAACTCGAGCTTGCGGGTTTTGTTACCGCCTGTCGACAGGCCGGTGCAATCGTCGCGCTTGATCCATATGCGGGGTCCGCCAATCTCTTTCGACAAGCGGTCCATGGGTTCCAGGGCTGTTGGAAGATGCGCGAAGGTCAAACGCGGAAAGCGCGAAAAATGCATGATCTTATCTCTCCGTTCCAATCGTTGACTCAGGTTTTGCATCAGTGTTGACAGCTTTACAAATGCAAAGATGTCGGCATCTTTATGCAATACTTGCATGATAGGAGTGAGGTGTCATGCGCACCGACTGGCTGGACGATATCTTAGCACTTCTCGATACCGGATCGGTGGTAGGGGCTGCTGCTGCGCGCAATATATCGCAGTCGGCGTTTTCAAGGCGCGTTCAGGCCTTGGAAGCGATGCTTGGCATTGAATTGATCGACCGCTCATCGAAACCGAACCGGGCAAGTCAGGCATTGCAAAAACACAGCGAGAAAATCCGGGAACACGCTCACCAGCAACGCATGCTGATCAAGCAGATCCAGGCAGAGGCCCGCACCGGGTCAACCTTGATTATCATCGCGGCACAGCATGCGATCACCACATCCCTGGGACCGGAAATCGTCAAAAGCGTAACGCGAACGGGCAATGTGCATGTCCGCCTGAGATCAGCAAACCTTGATGAGTGCGAAACGCTGTTGATGACCCGTCAGGCGCAACTGGCGCTGACATACAGGATTGAAAACGAAAGCGAGCGGGTTCGCAACAGCCTCGTGGAAGACGTGGTCATTGCTTCAGAGACTCTCGTTCCGGTCTATGCAACACCGGATGTTGAAACCGTACTTGAGCGTTTTCACGATGGGACTCTCGATGTCGTCGGATATCCCTCAGATGTCTTCCTCGGCTCCGTTATCGCTCGACGCATCTTGCCGAAGCTTGAAAGACGATGCCGGATTACCATGACCACGGAAACAGCTTTGACCCCGGCAGCGCTGCAATTCGCGGCGGCGTCGATGGGAGTTGCTTGGGTTCCGGAGGCTCTTGCGCGCCATCGGTTGCAGGACGGCAGCCTAACGGAGCTTGGAGATGACCTGGGGCGCGTCGATATGCAAATCGTCGCCCGCAGACTGCGCGAACGGGAAACTCCCTCACGTGACGCAATCTGGCGGTCGCTTACAGAGAGAATCCTCTAGTGTGGCGAGCCTTGTCAGGATTGGCTGGAGATTTCCAGCTTCTTGCTATCATAGAGCCGCCAGATCGTCTGGTTGCCAAGGCCGCGAACATCCCTTTCACCAAGATCCTGCAGTTCGAACTGATCCCGCAAAGTCACCGCCATCTCATCCTGGACAGTGATCGCCATCGGTTCTGAGAACTCCTGCAGGCGGGACGCAAGGTTCACCGCCGGACCAAAAACGTCGTAGACATATTTCTGGATTCCGACGACTGATCCGACGACGGCGCCAGTGGCAAGACCAATCCGGCATTGCCATTTTTTCGGATGGCTGGCGTTTCGGCGTTCAAGATAGCGAATGAAACGGATTGCCGTATTGGCAACGGCGCGACCGTGGTCAGGGGTCGGATTTGGCAAGCCTGCAACGGCGATATAGGCATCACCCATTGTCTTGATCCGCTCGCACTCGAATTGCTCGCCAATTCGGTCAAAAGCACTGAAGATGTCATTGAGTTCGGTGACGGTCACACTCGGGTCGGATGTGGCCACTTCTTTCGTGAAACCGATAAAATCGAGCATCAGAACCGAGACGGGATTGTAGAGCTGAGGCGTGACCACTCCGAATGTTTTGAACTCTTCGTAGACGGCGCGCGGCATAATGTTGAGGAGGAGCTTCTCGACTTGTTCCTTTTCGCGTTTGATTTCGCGGGTGTTGCGCTCGACCATCATGGAATAGGAATCGATCATCGATTCTAGTTCGCGGATCCGCGTGATGTTCTGACAGACAAGGACGATGATCTCCTGACCGGTTTCACCGGCTGCGGTAAAATCCGCGGCGATCACCATCGTCCGGCGTTTTTTCTTGTGCTTGATCTCGGCGGTATAGCGACCGGCTTCGTTGAGGGCGCTGTTCAAATCATCAAGATTGAGGTCATTGAAGACGCCGGAAACGAGGTGCGCTCCGATGTTTTCACCGAACCATTCAACAAACGTGTCGTTGTGGAACTGGAACGTCAGGCTGGCGCGATCAAGCAGCGCCACCCCGACACCGATTGCGCGCAGTAATTGTTCGTTGATCGCTTCAATGGACATCAGGCCCGATCCAGAATGTGGTCGCGTCGTTTCTCGAATTCGGCCAAGACCGCTTCGATATCGCCCGGATCGAAGCCGTGGTCTGACAAGGTTCCTGCAAGAACCACTTTCAATTCATCGAAATGACTGTCTTCGATCGGTAAGCGGGCATGCATCTGGCGCAATTGATTATCGGTATAGGCTGCCGGGCCGCCGAGAAGTGACGCGACAAACTTGGTTTGATGGTCAACCATTCGCGACATGTCGATATCGTCGAAGAAGGGGCCGATCTCATCGCTGTCGAGCAAGGTGTCGTAGAACGCCATCACGACCTTGGAGATTTTTGAGAAGCCTCCGTATTTGTCGAAAAGTGTCTGTTCCGCCATAGGATTTGTCTCTCTCACAGGACCCCAACTCACGCCTTTAAAAATACAACACAACACTGAGACATTGGCCAGAATTGTTTTTGCCCCCGGCGCTCACGCCGGGGGCAAAACGTCATGAATAAAGTCATGCCTTGGTGATGATGACTTCCGCATATTCCGACGGAACATTCATCGTTCCATCCCGGGCCACATTGAACGTTGCGATGAGATCCAGGATGTCCCGTTCGAGCGCTTCAGCTCCCTCTTCACCAACCGCGATGAAGGCCTTGTGCATCGGGCCGTAGAACGTCCGGAAAAAGTCAACGAATGCTTCCGGCGAATAATAGCGAAACGCGAAGTTGCGGGTCTCGATAGAGACCTCTTCGGCCGCCGGCCCGAACGTCTCCCTCAACCAGGTGATATCGCCCCAGCGCGCAGGTGATTGAACGCCAGCTGGCGGCGGAACGTGACGCCCGAGCGTTTTAAACAGCAATCCGATGAAGCCGGAGGGTGTCCAGTTTGCGAGTGCGATTTTGCCACCCGGGCGCACCACACGCACGAGCTCAGAGGCTGCCTTTTCCTGGTTCGGTGTGAACATCACGCCATAGGTTGATGTCGCCGCATCGAATGCATCATCGGCAAACGGCATATCCTCGGCGTCCGCCACTTGAAACGTAACGTTTTGACCTTCCGCCTGAGCGCGCGCTTTCCCGCGTTCAAGCAAGGAGGGGACATAATCGGTCGAAGTGACTGCGCACCAGCGTCTGGCAAAAGCGAGCGTTGCGTTGCCGTTACCGGCCGCGACATCCACAACCCGTGATCCCGGGGCGAGATTGGCCCTCTCAGCGAGCTGTTCGCCGGCGAGTTGCAGCGTGGTGCCGATCCGGCTGTAGTCGCCGGATGCCCAGGCGGCGTTCTGCTTTGCCTTGATGGCCGTGAAGTCCGGTGTGTCCGATTGGATAATTTGCATGTTCATTTTGGTCTCCGGTTCTAAAGTTTGGGGGTGTTGTCCCGCCAGTAAGGCGAGCACTGACAACGCGGTTGGAGCAGACACTGTTCCTCTCCCTCTGCTTATTGGGGCCGCTTTATGCAGCCTGTGGTTTCGGCCAGCAGACGCGTGCCGCATTCCGTTCTATTTCAGCGATGTGTTGGCAGATCCGAGGGTTCACCCAGTCAGGATCAGTTACAGGGGCCATGTGATTGAGACCGGGAAGGATCGCGAGCCGGGCACCAGGCATAGCGGCCGCCAATCGAGCGCTGACCCTTTGTGCAAGCAGTGGGGATTCCATGCCCGACAATACGAGTGTCGGAATGGATAACGCCGCGAAATCCTTGAGCTCGGCGGTCTCGGCGAAGATGGCAGCGAAGTCCGCGATGACGGATGAAGCCGTTGCGGCAAGACGTCGATGCGTGCTTTCCGGCAAGTGATCCCAGAAGTCCGCACCGTTCCAGTAGGCGATGAACTGACGGATCCCGAGGTCTGAACGTCCGGCTTCCTTGTGCGCCCGAAGATCGTCGGCAACGCTGCGCAAGCCATCCATTGCCGTCATCTCTTCGGTACTTTCAGTGTCTGCCAGAAAGAACGCTGTCGGTTCGTAGATTGTCAGGCTGACAATGAGATCAGGCCGTAGAGCTGCGACTTTGAGCGATACAGCACCGCCGAAAGAGTGGCCGACGAGATGAACCGGTTGCCCGACGTCTTCAATTGCGTCGATGGCGAATCTCGCGACCTCTTCCAGTAACCCTTGGTCACTATTGGGCCCAGCAAACAGGCGCTCTTTCAAATCGATTGCGATTAGCTCATGCCGTTCAGCGAGATCGACGGAAAGCCGATGCCATTGCGAAGGTCCGGAGGCTGATGCGTGAAGTGCGAAAACAGGGGTGGTCGTTGAAACAGTCTTGGTCATCGGCTTGGTTCCGTTCGTGTGTCGATGACGCTGAGATAAAGACGCTGTGTTTCAGTCCCTTGTCCGGCAAAGGTGAGTTTCGTTTCATTTGTTGCACTCGGCCGGATCTTGGGGCGATCCCAGATTGTCAAGAAACTCAATGTCTTGACGGCGAACCCGTCTCGCCGCACGATCTCTCACTGAAACAATTGAAACGTTCGTTGGGTCTTAAGAAAACGAACTGAAACATCACCCCGATACGTTAGGCGCATGGACATGCATGACTTTCGTGACGGACTTTCGGTCGAATACGAGCCTGATTTCCCAGGGCTGATAACGCTCCCGAACCCAATTCCGCGTTGGCTGTGCGATGCGCAGACCGGTGAGGTGGTGGCGAAGAATGCCGCTTTCGATGCTCTATTTGCCGACCTCGTAAGCGATGGCCATCCGTTGACGATCAATGATGTTCTGATTGAAACCGAGAAAACTGAGATTGCCATTCAGCAGATCAAGATCGATGGTTTCGCTCACGATGTTCCGGTGCTCGCTAATTGCGGACCTGAGGATGGGACATGGCTGAAAGTGTCAGCGGTTCGCGGTGAACAAAACGGTCGCGCGGTGGTTGCCTGTTCGGTCCTCGATATCGACGACAGCACGGGAAGCAATCAGGGGCTTCGGAAAGCCCGTGATGTTCTGCGCGATGCCATCGAATCTCTTTCGGAAGGGTTCGCGCTCTACGATGACGATAGTCGTCTCGTCATGTGTAACCAGCGCTACCGGAAGATGAACAAGGGTGTCGCGGACCTCCTGAAGCCGGGCCTTTCCTGGGAAATCCTGATGCGCGAATCGGCGCGCCGGGGCATCTATAAGGATGCAATCGGCCGGGAGGAAGAGTGGGTATCCGATCGCCTCGAAAACGGCGTTCAATACATTCAGGATTTCGAACTCAATCAGACCGACGGTTCGTCGTATCTTGTATCCGTGCATCCGACAAACCTGGGTGGTTTCGTCGTGACCCGGACTGATATTACCTCAAAGAAACAGGCCGAGGCCGTTGAACGCGAGGGTGACATTTTGGTGCGCCACGTTCTCGATTCAAGTCCGGCCGCGGTTGTCATGGCGCGTCTGGATGACGGGCAAATCATCTATCGCTCGCCGGCCGCGTCCGACCTTTTTGGAAAAATCCTTTCGATCAGGGACTTCTTCAAAGCGGTCAATGATCGAGCAGATTATGTGACGGCGATTCTGGCCGATGGGTATGTCGATGATTTCAAAGTCACGCTGATAAATGGAGACGGTAAGGCGTTCCCGGCACTCATTTATGGGCGGATTGCTGAATACCGGGGAGATGATGTTGTCGTCACGACTGTGATCGATTTGACCGATGAACTGGCCATGCAGGAGGAACTCGAAAATCAACGCAACCTCCTCTTTCAGAACGAGAAAATGTCAGCTCTTGGTGAGTTGCTTGCCGGTGTTGCGCATGAGTTGAACAATCCACTCTCAGTCGTGGTCGGTCATGCTTTGATGATGCAGGAGGAGGTCCAGGACCCGGATCTTGTCAGGCGGGTGGAGAAGATCGGGAGCGCGGCAGAGCGCTGCGCAAAAATCGTCAAAACCTTTCTCGCCATGGCCCGCCAGCAGCCGACTAGAATGGAACGAGTCGATATTGGCTCTGTGATTGCAACAGCCGCCGATGTCGCAAGCTTCGGCTACCAAAGCGATGGACTGTCCATTGAACAAATTGTGCCCGACGGTTTGCCGGATCTTTTCGCCGATCCCGACCAGATTACACAAGTGATCATCAATCTGGTGATCAACGCTGAGCAGGCGATCGCTAAATCCAGGTCTGGAGATCGCATCGTCATCTCAGCCAGTGTTAGCGATGATGCAAGAAATCTGGAGATCAGGGTGGCGGACAATGGCCCGGGAGTCCCTGACTATCTCCGTGCGCGTATCTTCGAACCTTTCTTCACAACAAAGGATGTGGGTGACGGGACCGGTATCGGGCTTGCCTTTTGCTATCGCACCGTTCGGTCCCACGGAGGACATATCTGGCTTGATCCGGCGGTACAGGAGGGCGCGCACTTCTGCATCACGCTGCCGATCGCGAAGCCGACAGATGGCACGAGTGGCGACGATCAAACCCTCGAGCCCGTCAAAATGGCGTTGCGGGCCTTGGTTGTTGATGATGAACCTGACGTCGCTGAATTAATTGCAGAAATCCTTAAGAGGAATGGTTTTGTGGTTGATTTTGCGAGTACCGGTGCCGTCGCACTTTCGCGCTTGAGCAACCAAAAATACGATCTGGTTTTGAGTGATCTCAATATGCCCGATGTCGATGGTCGCGGCCTTTATGAGGTCATCTTGCGCGACCATCCCGATCTTGCCAAACGGACCGGTTTCATAACGGGTGATACTATGGGCATTTCATCGCAAGCTTTCCTCAAAGAGGCCAACAGGCCATTTATGGAAAAGCCAGTGTCCCCGGTCGAACTGCGCAATCTGGTTCATAAGATCCTCGCTGAGCCGAAAAGGGCGCAAAGATGACAAATGCCGACACCACAATACTTGTCTGCGACGATGAAGTGGATGTTCGCGAGATGCTGCAGGAATACCTGAAGAAACGAGGCTATGGTGTTTTGTCGGCTGCCAATGGGCCTGACCTTCGGACTTTGCTTGCCTCCGGAGGCATCGATTTGATTGTTCTTGATATCAACATGCCAGGTGAGGACGGTCTCACCGTACTGCGCAGATTGAGAACTGAGAATGATGTTCCCGTTGTCATGCTGACAGCAGCGGGGGAAGTCGTCGACCGTATCGTAGGGCTTGAAATGGGCGCAGATGATTATCTCGCTAAACCGGTTGATCTTCGCGAACTCGAAGCCCGCATCAAAGCGGTGTTGCGCCGAAAAACGGCGCCTCAAGCCGTTCCGAAGGCTGCTTCAGAAGAACACGCTCAATTTGGCCAGTACAGGCTCGACATTCCGGGCGCGAAACTCACTGATTCTTCGGGCGCAGACGTTTCGTTGACGGCGATGGAGTTCAATCTCCTGAAGGTCTTTGCCGAAAACAAAGGCCGGGTGCTCAATCGCGATCAGATCCTGGAAAAGGCGCATGACCGTGAGTGGGATCCCTTTGACCGAAGCATCGATATCAGGATTTCGCGACTGCGCCGGAAAATCGAAGACAATCCGACGAAGCCGCAGATTATTCGTACGGTTCGCGGCATCGGATATGTCTACGATCCCGACGCTTAGGCAAAACTGACGCATACCTTCGCGACGGGATCGAAGAGTCTCGAGATCTTATTCGGCCAATTGTCTCAAACGTGCGAGCCGGACGATGTTGAGGGCGCGAGGACCCATGCAGACAATCGTCCCTTCTTTCTTGAGGTACGTGAAGTGCCGGCTCACCGTTTCAGCGGTGAGGTGAAGAAAGTCGGCAATATCTTCGCGCGCCATCGGCAGAGACAGTCGAATGCCATCGCTCTCTTGTTCTCCGTAACGTTCTGTAAAGAAACATAAAAATGCCGCGAGCCTGCCAATAGCATGCTTCTTGTTTAGCATCGTAAAGTGGGTTCTGAGATTGTCGATTTCGGATGCCATCAATCTCATCACACGCTCCCGGAAGACGGGATCTATGCGAACGAGTTCGTCGAACTCCGCGCGTTTGTAGACTTCCGCAGACACGGGAGTGATCGCTTCGCAATCACAATCATGGTGATCTCCGGAGAATGTGCCTTGCATATCGCCAGGAAAACCAATGGTGATGATTTGGCGCAAACCATCGGACGACACTTTCGACGTGCAATAAACGCCTTCGGTAATGAACAGGACGCGATCCGCTAAATCGCCGTCTCGATAAAGGTACCCGTTCTTGGGTACATGAATTGTCTTGGGTTCGTATCTGGTAACCCTAGTTTCAGATCTTTCCGGTTTCGCCAGGTCTTCAAAATAGTGGGATTCGAACTCCATAATACACCTCCCCGAATCTACCGCCCCGACTCGAAGTTTGCTGCCTCCCATAACAGCGCGCGCA
>JBCDCU010000041.1:0-16599 GCA_039181265.1 Pseudomonadota bacterium
CTGGTATTTGTGATCGCGCGACGATCATGGACTGGGCATTCCACATCGGTATCTTGGGAATCGTCATCGAAGACAGTGTGAAAGCGCACCCAGGGATTACCGTCGCGTTCGAACTCGGCAATCTCGGTCGCATGTAGAGCGGACGTGCGCGCACCCGTATCAATCTTTGCTTTAAGGTTTGTCAATCCGAGGAGCGGCAGATCCACCCGCTCCTGCCAGCCAATTACCAGCATGAAGGAAGTCCCGGTCAGATAAGAGGCTCTACCGATACCATTGTTTTCGGGAATTGCCACACAGCGAAGGAAGCGGCACTCGTCAGCGCGGCGGGCTATCCAAGACCGCATGCAAATGGTCTTCGAAAACCTGACGTAAAACCTTAGTAATCTCTGGCTTTCTGTGGTCGCTTCCATGCAGGCTCAAAGTTGCTTGCGGCAGCGGTCCAAGTGCGTCCAGGCGGCGTGCACGGCGCAAACCATCACCGAGACAGGACGCTCCGAGCACGCTTACACCGAGGCCGGACATGACGGCATTGCGGATTGCATGAACGCTATTGGCTGTCAGAATTTCGGTGTGGTGTCTGTTGGCGTCGGCAAGCAACCGGAGCGCCGCGTCACGATAGATGCAGGGAGCCTGCAAGAGGCATAAGCCGACCCTCTCCTCCAAATCGGTCTCTTCCAATTCAGACCCTTCAACCCAGACGAGCGGATCCGATGCAATGACAGTCGACGCCTCGCTTTTCGGGTCATGCAAAGCGAGGGCAAGATCAATCTCACCGGCTTCAAGACCGGCGCGCAAATGACTGCTGAGCCCAACCCGGAAACTGAGTTCGGCTTCCGGAAGCTTCCGCCTGATCGCATGCAAAAGGATTGAGATGCGTTGTGGGGCAACATATTCCAGTACACCGATCCGCAAACGCCCCACGATGGATGGCATTTGCATTTCAGCGAGCAGGATTTCGCTCTTTTCAAGAAGCGCCTTTGCCTTGCCGAGAAGCGTGACGCCTTCTTCCGTCAAGTGTACGTCCTGATTGTTGCGCAAAAGCAAAGTACAGCCGATCAGATCTTCGAGTTTCTTCACCCGAACACTGATCGCGGACTGACTGCGCCCAAGGCGGGATCCCGCAATCGTGAAACTGCGCGTCTCTGCGACCGTGACAAAACAGCGAAGGAGGCCAAGATCGATATCCTGCATCTTCATGCAAATATCGAATGCACAGGATTAAATCAATTCATTTTGCGAATGCACTGTTGTGCTGTATTCCTTCACGACAAACAGGAGAGGAACAATGCGCGCAGTCACATACGAACAATTCGGTTCTGCAGAAGACGTCCTGCAGGTCACCGATCTTCCGACGCCGAACGCAGGAGCAGGCGAGGTTCTGGTCAGATTGGCGACTTCGGGTGTGAACCCGTCAGACATAAGGGCCAGAGCCGGAGGACGTCCCGGTATCACAAAGCCCCCCTTCCCCGTCATCATTCCCCATAGTGATGGAGCCGGGGTGATCGAAGCCGTGGGTGACGGTGTCGATACGGGCCGTATCGGCGAGCGCGTCTGGATCTGGAACGGCCAATGGCGCCGCGCCTTCGGGACAGCGGCGGACTATATCGCGCTTCCCTCGGCCCAAGTCGTTCGCCTGCCGGACAACGCTTCATTTGAGGAGGGTGCTATACTCGGTATTCCCGCTCTTACTGCCTGTCACGCCGTATTGGGTGACGGCTCGGTTCAAGGAAAACGGATTCTGATCAGCGGCGGCGCCGGGACAGTCGGCAGGCTCGCGGTTCAGGTCGCCAAGGCGCAAGGGGCAGACGTTATCGCGACGGCACGCGGTACAGATGGTCTGGAAGCAGCCCGGACCGCCGGGGCCGATCACGTCTTTGACTATTCGGATGACAGCCTCGCCGATCAAATCCTCGAGGCGACAGCAGGCGCGCCCGTTGAGCGGATTGTCGAGGTGGAGTTCGGGAAAAACGCGGCAACCAATACTAAGGTCATTGCAGAAGGCGGAACGATTGCAACTTACGGGTCCGCAAAGGATATGGAGCCGGTCCTCCCCTTTTATCCTTTGATGTTCAAAGCGGTGACGATTGAGCTTGTCCTTGTCTATCTGCTTTCGGATGAGAAACGGCGCATCGCAATCGACAACGTGACGACGCTCCTTGAAAAGAAGGCCCTGGATCTTCGGATTTCGAAAATTCTCAATCTTGATGAGTGCGCCAAAGCCCACGATATCATTGCGCAAGGCGAGCGGGCCGGTTCGGTTATTTTGAAGATCTAATCCGCGATCTCTATCGTCTCGCTCCATTGTCTGAGTTCATCGAGAAATCCGAGGGCCGATTCACCGAGCGGCGTGATCGCATATTCAACGGACACCGGTGATGTCTCGATTATCTTCCTTGAAACAAGACCCTTTTGTTCAAGGTGCCGCAGGCGGTCGGTGATCATCTTCTTGCTCGCCCCGCCGATCATGCGGGCAAGATCGTTAAACCGGACCGGTTCATCTTTCAGATGCCAGAGGATGGATCCGGTCCATTTACCGCCAATAATCCGCATCCCCCGTTCGATCGGACAGGGCTCAAGGCATGGGTCCATAACCTCTTTACGGCCCTTTTCGTCCTCAATGATCCTCGCATCCATCTGTAGGCTCTCGCAGTTCGAGACTAGGTTACAAAAAGTATACTAGTTGTATTTCTCTCCTTCATACAGATATTCCCCGGAGCGGTGCCGCGTCAAGCACCCGGGAAAAGCGTTACTGGAGAGAAAATGGCTGATATTCACCTTTACACGGCAGCGACCATGAACGGCTACAAGCCGGTCATCTTTCTGGAAGAAGCCGGTGTTCCCTATGATCTGACCTTCATCGATTTTGCCAAGAAGGAACAAAAGGCACCGGACTATATGAAGCTCAATCCGAATGGTCGGATCCCGACAATTGTCGACCGTTCAAACGATGACTTCGCAGTCTTCGAGAGTGGAGCGATCCTTTGGTATCTCGCTGAAAAATATGGAAAGTTTCTCCCGACTGATGCCAGTCAGAAGTCGGAAACGCTGCAATGGCTGATGTTTCAAATGGGCGGGATCGGCCCGATGATGGGTCAGGCGATGTATTTCCAGCGGATCGCCGCCCCGAACGGGCAGGAAGAACCGTTTTCCATCAAGCGTTATGTCGATGAAACGCGGCGGCTTCTGGAAGTTCTGGATACCCGCCTTGAGGGACGGGAGTGGCTTGCGGGCGACGAATACACAATCGCCGATATGGCCACCTATCCTTGGGCCCGCGCCTATGTCTGGGCCAAGGTCTCCATTGACGGTCTCGATAATCTGAAAGCCTGGTTCGACCGGATCGATGCAAGGCCGATGGTGCAAAAGGCGTTGACGATCCCAAAAGCACAGCCAGCCTTCTGGGGTGAGGCCGATGAAAGCGAATTCCTGAAGGAAAACGCCGCCCGCTTCGCGACTGACGTCAAGCAGACATAGCGCGTAACAATTCTCCCTCCGGGCAACACCGGGGTGCATTCAATCAGACCAGTTACTGCGATGCCGGAGCCTGAACCGTTTCCGACAAACCCATGCGCTCGCCGCAAATTCCACAGCCAACAGAAAGGAGACACACTTATGACGACCCCAATTTACACGATCGCAGTTCTCAAGGCGAAACCGGGTCGCCTCGACGATCTCAAGACCACCCTGTCCGCCCTCGCCGAAGATACCCGCAAAGAAACCGGAGCCGTCGAATACTTCTTCGTCCACGATGAAAACCACGACGCCAATACGATCGTTTCCTATGAGAAATGGACAAGCGCGGATCATGAAGCTGCCCACTGGCAAACACCTCATCTGCGAAATGCAATCAAAGCCTTGAAGGACATTCTCGACGGTGACCCGATTATCCATCGCGGTCCGCGCGTCATCTGATCTAACCGGAACAAAAGGACCAGTCGAAATGAGCAAGACAATACTGATTACCGGTGCCGGATCTGGCCTCGGGCATGGAACAGCACTCGGCCTTGCAAAGAATGGGCACAAAGTGATCGCGACCGTTGAATCCTGGCCGCAGGCGACACAGCTCAAGCAGGATGCGGCAGACGCTGGCGTTGAACTTACTATAGAAAAGCTGGACTATCTCACCACGGATGACCACGAAACGGTGACGAACAAACACGCGGAAGACGTTGACATTCTGGTGGTCAATGCAGCGATTGGCGAAACTGGACCGATCGCCGAGGTGCCTGTCGACCGGATCCGGCGTGTGTTCGAGGTCAATGTTTTCAGAACGCTCGAACTTGCGCAGCGCTTTGCCCGCGTCTTTGTGAAGCGCGGTCACGGCAAGATCATCTTCACATCCTCTATCGCAGGCTTTTCGACTTTCAACTTTCTCGCGCCCTATTGGGCCTCGAAGCACGCGCTCGAATGTATCGTTCAATTGATGCACGACGAAATGAAAGGGACGGGCGTGAAGGTCGCGACGATCAATCCCGGCCCGTTCCGTACGGGCTTCAATGATCGGATGTATGACACACTCGACCAATGGTATGATCCGGACAAGAACTTCACTCCGGAAAAGCCGGTTCGTGACGTTCAGGCACTTTTTGCAGGGCCCGATCTACAACTCGATCCGCAGGGTATGATCGACTTCATGATTGAAACGATCCCGAAGGATGAACACAAATTCCGGAACGTTTACCCGGAGCGCTTCATCGAGAACGTCAAGGAGTATCAGGAAGGTCTTTGGACGAAGGCAATGTAAAAACAGCGCTAATCAGGTGCGAACTACGGAGCGAAACCGGGTGATGTCTTCTCGGTTTCGCCTCCCTCATCCGATCGCTGTACTGATCGCCGTTTCGAGCTTCGACGTGAGTTCGTCGATCTGGTGACCCTCGATGATAAAAGGCGGTGCGAGGAGGATATGATCCCCGAGCCGCCCATCGCGGGTTCCCGCCATCGGATAACAGATGAGGCCCGCCTCGAAGGCCGCCTCTTTCACGCGCGGCGCGATCTTACGCTCCGGTGCAAACGGCGTTTTGCCCGCGCGGTCTTCGACCAGTTCGAGTCCCATAAAAAGCCCGCGCCCTCGAATGTCGCCGACATGGGCATGCTGCCCGAAAGTGCTCTCCAATCGTGCGCGCAGAACGTCACCCTGCTGAGCTGCGCGCTCAACAAGTTTCTTGTTAATGAGCTTTGAGACAACCGCCAGACCGGCGGCAGCGGCTACCGGATGGCCAAGATAGGTGTGACCGTGCTGGAAGAAGCCGCTTCCACCTTCAATGGCGCCGTAGATCTTATCGGTGCAGAGCATAGCGCCGATTGGCTGGTATCCGGCTCCGAGCCCTTTGGCGATGCATAGGATATCCGGTGCGATATTGTCAGCCTCGCACGCAAAGAGATGACCCGTTCGCCCCATGCCGCACATGACCTCATCGAGGATGAGCAGCACGCCATATTTGTCGCAGATTTCGCGGATGCGTTTGTAATAGCCCTCGACTGCCGGAACCGCACCAAGCGTTGCGCCGACCACGGGCTCAGCCATAAAAGCCATCACCGTTTCCGGCCCAAGGCGCAGGATCTCGTCCTCAAGCTCTTGAGCCGCTCTCAGACCATAGGCGGCAGCGCTTTCAGCCTCATCGCGGAAAACATATTCATAGCACGGCGCAATATGGCTCATGCGAACAAGAAGCGGTTCGAATTGTTCGCGCCGCCAGGCGTTTCCTCCGGCTGCAAGCGCACCCAGCGTGTTGCCGTGATAGCTTTGCTTCCGCGCAATCACATGTGACCGCTCCGGTTGTCCGATTTCCAGGTAATACTGTCTCGCAAGCTTCAGCGCCGCTTCGGTTGCTTCAGACCCCCCTGACACAAAGTACACCCGGTCGAGCGCGCCCGGTGCGTGGGAAATCAAAAGATCGGCAAGCTGCTCTGCCGGTTCTGACGTAAAGAAGCCGGTATGTGCAAAAGCAAGATCCGCAGCCTGATTTTGGACAGCTTCGATGATGTCAGGGTCACCATGACCAAGGCAGGAGACCGCAGCACCACCCGATCCATCGAGATAGGCTTTGCCGTTTTCATCATAAAGATAGCACCCCTCCCCGCGGAGCGCCTTCGGCGGCTTTTTTTTCGAATTGCGTGGGAAAACATGTGACATGGTTTTCTATCCTTCAGATAAAACGGGTGCGGTCGCGCTTTCGAGTTCAGCGCTGAGTGTGGCGACCGATTGGGCATTGTTCGCCCAAATATGGCCGTCACTGTTTTCAAGGCTGTTTTCAAAACCGACACGGCAGTCGCCACCAAGTCTGGCAGCGGCAATCAAACATTCATGTTCGCGGCGCCCGAACGCGCACAACATCCATTCTGAAACACGCGGAAGCGCATTTAATACGGGCGGCAGGCCAGCCGGATCGGAAATCTGACCGGCGGTATATCGGCCAAGCACCAGCAGGACCGAACGCTGATCATCGCGCACGATGCCTGCGTCCAACCAGTCTTCCAAAAACCGCGCATCCTCAGCATCAAACAGGATGTGCTGCACCTTCGTGCCATTGTCCCGGCAGGTCCCGTAAACGGCATCGGCGAGCCCCGGTTCACGGGCAATCTCGCGGATGGCAATGCTTGCCCAGGACGGCGCGGCTCGTTTAAGGCAGTTGAGTTGATCCGACACGCCATAAATGCCTGCCGCTTCGGTCGTGATCTGAACTCTCATATCGGGCACTTTTCGAGCGAGTTCTGAGAGGGCTTCCCGATAAAGACCGGCATCGAGCGAATGCCCGCCATCTTGATCACGGACATGAAGGTGGAGCGCACCTGCGCCGGCGCCATAGCATTGTTTCGCGGCCTCGACCGTTTCGGCAATGGTTATAGGCAGCAGCGAATGCTCCGCCTTTCCCCGCCGGGCTCCGTTGGGCGCAACCATGAGCAGCGGTTTTCGCATCTTACCCAGCCTTCATCCGTCTGCCCTCGGGATCGAACAACGGACCAAGCGTGACGCGGGCCTCGAACAAAGTGCGGGCAATATCGACCTCAACGTGCGCGTCATCCTCTAGCGGAGTCGATACATGACCGAGCGCGACCGGTTTGCCGATCCGGTATCCGAACGCACAGGAACTTGTCTGACCGATGATCTCACCATCGCGATAGATCGGCTCGTGCCCCAATGGCACCGCGGTCTCATCATCAAGAACCAGCGAGATCACGCGGGAGACGGCCCCGCTTTCGCGTTGTTTTGCAAGGGCCTCCGCGCCGATGAAGCCGCCTTTCTTGCGGGTCGCAAAATCAAGTCCGACATCGATCGGCGTCACATCGCCATCGAGTTCGTGCCCCATGGCACAGAAACCCTTTTCGATCCGCATGGAGGTCTGGGCGAAGAGCCCGGCAGGCCGAGCGCCAGCAGCAGTGAGCGCAGCATAGATCGCGGGCGCGTTTTCCGACCGGCAGGTAATCTCCCATCCGGCCTCGCCCACATAGGACATCCGGGCAGCGCGGACATGTTTCTCAGCAATATGGGCAGGGCCAACCTTGAAATATCCGAGGTCATTCAGTTCCGGCGCGCCGCACTCCGAAACAATCCGAGCCGCCTCTGGCCCCATCAGTCCGAGAACAGCATAGTCTTCGGTGCTATCGGTGAGCGCTACATCGAAACCGTCGGAATGCCTTTTAAACCAGGCGAAGTCCCGTTTGATCGCGTTCGTGCCGGTAAAGAGCCGGTAATGATCGTCGGCGATCCTCTGCGCCGTGATATCGGATTCAAATGTGCCGCGCTCATTGAGGACCGCGCTATAGATTACCGATCCCGGCGCACGGCCCATGAAACCGGCGCAAATCTTCGTAAGAAACGCTTCTGCGTCCGGCCCCTGCACTTCGATCTTTCCGAAGGCGGACGCATCGAAGATTGCCGCTTCTTCATGGGCGGCGCGCACTTCCTCCGCGACGTTTTCGAACCAGTCGGAGCGGTCAAACCGCAGACCAGGCTCCGCTTTCTTTCCGAAATAAAGCGGCCGCTCCCAACCGAAAAACTGACCGAAATGAGCACCGGCTTCGCGGTATTTCGCATCGAGTGGCAATGGACGCAGATTGCGCGCGGTCTTCAATTGCTTTCCGGGATAGGCAATATCGTAATGCGTTCCGAGGATTTCCGGCGCGCGCGCCATCAAATGGTCGACGGAATTGAAGATCGGAGCGAAACGCTTCGCATCTGCTTCGCCGAGATCATAGGCTGTGTGGCCATGGACAATACAATGGGCGAGGTTCATGCCCGCACCGCCGCCGCTAGCAAGGCCGACTGAGTTCATTCCGCAGCCAAGAAACAGACCGCGGGTTTCTGCGGTTTCGCCGAGCATGAAGGTTCCGTCCGGCGTGAAACTCTCAGGGCCATTCAAGAGCATCTTCACTTCCGCCGTTTCCAGAACCGGCAGACGGTGGAGTGCTGCCTCCATCATCGGTTCGAAATGGTCCCAATCCTCTGGGAGGAGGCCAAACTCGAAACTCTCGTTCAACACACCGGGCGCAATCGGCTTTCCCATCGGCTCAAAACAACCGACCAGCAAGCCGCCGCTATCGTCGCGGATATAAAGGTGGCTATCGTGGTCGCTGAGCGTCGGCGTGTTTCCGATAATCCCTTCGACCGGCTTTGTCAGGAGATAGAAGTGCTCGCAAGCAAGGGCTGGGACTTCAGCACCCGCCATGGCACCGACTTCCCTTGACCAAAGGCCGGTGCAAAGGGCCACGGCATCGCACATGATCGTGCCCTTTGCGGTCTCAACACCCTTAATGCGTCCATTTTCAGTGAGAACCCCTGTGACACCCGTCTCTTCGAAAATCTTCGCGCCCAGGCCTTTCGATGCCTTAACGAGGGCGGCACACACATCGCTGGGTGAAACCCGTCCATCGTCGGGCGACCAGACGGCGCCGAGAACATCATCGCCGTTCATGAGCGGCCAACGCTCCATCGCCTCCCCTTTGCTCATCGACACTGCATTGATGCCGTAAGCATGGGCCAAAGCCTCTTGCCGCTTCACGTGGATGAGCCGGTCTTCGGTCGTTGCAATCGAGAGCGAGCCTTTCTGGATCCATCCGACCGATTGCCCTGTCTCAGCCTCGAGCTGCGCATAAAGATCCACGGAATACTGGATCATTCGCGTAAGATTCCTGGAGTGCCTGAGCGCTCGCACCTGGGCCGCCGAATGCCAGGTTGTCCCCGATGTGAGCTTGTTCCGCTCCAAAAGAACGGCGTCGCCGACACCCATTTTCGCAAGGTGATAGAGCGTTGAGCAGCCCATAATCCCGCCGCCGATAACAACGACCGAGGCGTGCGATGGGAGATCGATATCAGGCATGACGTATCCTCCGAATTTTATTATAAAACATTTGTTTCAAGAGTTGACAACACAAAATACATTTGAAACAGTTGGTTTCAGATTTTGGGAGGAATCTGTTGACAAGAGCCGCACCTATCGAAGATCGGATCACCGAAAACTACACCGCCATGAGCTCCAAGTTGCGCAAGGCGGCGGATTTCGTTGCCGACAATCCTGTCGATGTCGCAACGCGCTCCCTTCGTTCCGTTGCAGCCTCGTCCGGCGTTTCGCCAGCGACCTTCTCTAGACTGGCTCGGGTGCTTGGCTATGACGACTACGAGGAGATGCGCGAGGCGGGGCGAGCCGCGGTCGGACAACGCCTTGTCCCGTTTTCGGAACGCGCTGAGGCGATCCGTCGCGGTGATCAAAGTGCGGCCTATTTCATTCACCGACAGGCGGCTGCGTGCATCCAGAATATCGATTATCTTGAACAGAACCTGCAGCCTGAACGCCTCCAGGAAGCAGTCGATCTCCTGTTTCAAGCGAACAAGGTACTTCTGATCGGAGCCTTGGGATCCGCCGGTATCGTTGAATATTTCGCCTATCAGGCCCAGTTTCTCGCCCGCGATTGGACAGTTGCTGGGCGTGGAGGGGCGTCAATTGCTGCCTCTTTCGCGCAAATGCAGGCGGATGATGCGGTGATCGTGCTCACCAAATCGCCCTATTCCGGCCAGGCGCTCAGCGCTCTTCGCCTTGCAAATCAGAACGGCTTCAAAACTTTAGTATTGACAGATAGCCATTCCTCGCCTGCTCTTGAGTATGCTGACCGATATTTTGTCATACCAACGGAGGCAGCGAACTTCTTTTCTTCCTATGCGGCAACATTGGTTTTGATCGAAACCATGATGTCGATGCTCATTGCCAAGGTCGGGCCTGACGCTGAAGCCCGGATCAAGGCAACTGAAGAACAAACCCGCAGACTGGGTGAAAACTGGTCTGCATAAAAATCCGAAACCAGGGAGGTACATCTATATGTTCGGAAAACTGAAGCTAACGGTGGCCGCGCTTGCCGCCGCAACGGCATTGGGTGGCGTTGCGCATGCCCAGCAAACCTTCATCACCATCGGTACCGGTGGTGTGACGGGTGTCTACTATCCAACCGGTGGTGCGATCTGCCGTTTGGTGAATAAGGGCCGCAAAGAGCACGGCATCCGCTGCTCAGTCGAATCGACCGGCGGTTCCGTCTACAACACGCGGACGATCCGTGAAGGTGAGCTTGACTTCGGTGTGGTTCAGTCTGACGTGCAGTCAGCCGCCATGGAAGGCGTGCGTGCTTTCGCCAATGACGAGCCTTACGGCAATCTTCGTGCAGTTTTCTCCGTCCATCCGGAGCCAATGCACGTGATGGTTCGCGCTGATGCCGGGATCAGTTCCGTTGCCGATATGAAAGGCAAACGGGTCAATATCGGTAACCCAGGCTCGGGAACGCGCGTTCTTGCCGACACGCTCATGGAAGCAGCGGGCGTGACACCGGCTGACTTTGCTCTTGCAGCCGAGTTGAAATCATCCGAGCAGTCAGCAGCCCTTTGTGACGGCAAAATCGATGCGGCGATCTGGGCAGCAGGTCTTCCGAATGGTTCTTCCATGGAAGCAACATCGACTTGCGCCATCACTATCCTCGATCTCACCACGTCAGGCACTGATAAGGTGCTTGCAAAGTTCCCGGCCTATGCTGCTGCGACCATTCCGGGCGGTCTTTATCCGGGCAACGACAGTGACATCGCATCATGGGGACCGAAAGCGACCTTCGTGACCGATGCAGGCACGCCAGACAAGGTTGTCTACACGCTTGTGAAGTCGATTTTCGAGAATTTCGATGATTTCAAGAAGCTGCATCCAGCCTTCGGTAGTCTTACCGAAGCACAGATGATCAAAGACGGCCTTTCCGCTCCGCTCCATCCAGGCGCTGAGCAATATTACAAGGAACGCGGCTGGCTCTAATCCCAACCGGGATCTGACACAAAGGTTCTCACCGCGTTTGCGGTGGGAACCATGACATATCGACAAAAAGGCGGGGGCCATGAGTGATAAAGCGGGAGAGAATACCTCCTCAGTAGAGGATATCGTTGCAGAGGCAGATACCGGCGGACGCGCTCCGAAAGATGCTTTCAGCCGAAACGTCTTATGGACCGTTCCTCTTGTCTGGTCGATTTATCAGCTCTGGATCGCCTCTCCGCTTCCTTTCATTCTCGGCGTCGGCGTCTGGAATGATACCGAGACACGGGCCATCCACCTTGGCTTTGCTGTTTTCCTGGCCTTTCTCGCCTTCCCTGCTTTTAAATCATCTCCCCGCCACAAGATCCGGATAGCGACCTGGATTATTGCGATCGCCGCTACGGTAACGGCATCCTATCTCTGGTGGGATTATCGCGGTGTTGCCGACCGGACAGGCAACCCGAACATGACCGATCTGGTGATGGCAGGCGTCGGCCTCGTGCTTCTCCTTGAGGCAGCGCGCCGCTCGCTCGGCTTCCCGCTTATGGGCGTTGCCCTCTTCTTCCTGGCTTATGTCTTTTTCGGATCATGGTCCGGCCTTCCCGAAGTGATCCAATGGAAAGGTGCCTCCTTCGAGAAAGCCATGAGCCATATGTGGCTCACGACCGAAGGTGTCTTCGGTGTCGCACTCGGAGTTTCCTCAGGCTTCGTCTTTCTCTTCGTTCTCTTCGGCGCGCTTCTCAATCAAGCCGGCGCCGGAAACTATTTCCTGCAACTTGCTTTTTCGTCCCTTGGGCATCTGCGCGGCGGACCGGCGAAGGCCGCCGTGATCGCATCGGCTGCAACGGGCCTCATCTCAGGTTCATCAATCGCCAATGTGGTGACGACGGGAACCTTCACGATCCCACTCATGAAACGGGTCGGTTTCTCGGCCACCAAGGCCGGGGCGGTGGAGGTATCGTCCTCCATCAACGGCGTGCTGACGCCGCCCGTTATGGGTGCGGTCGCCTTCCTGATGACGGAATATGTCGGGATTTCCTATATCGAGGTCGTCAAGACCGCGATCATCCCGGCGGCGATCTCCTATGTCGCTCTCGTCTACATTGTGCACCTTGAAGCCCTGAAAGCGGGCATGAAAGGGTCCAGCACCATGCACCCGCTGAAGATCATCCTCGCGGCGATCTTCATCATCGCAATCTCGATCGTGATCGCGGGCGGCACCCTTTACCTCTGCGGTGTCCTCGTCAGCTTCCTGCGCGATACATTCGGCGGCGCATCCATGTGGATCATCCTTGCCATGATGCTGGCAGCCTACGTGGCTGCGGTCGCCTATGCGGCCAAGGGACCGGATCTTGCGCAGGAAATGGGGTCGCTCGAAAGCCTTCCCCCGACGCGCGAGATCTTCAAAACCGGGATCCATTATATCCTGCCGATCCTGCTCCTCATGTATATGCTGATGATTGAGCGCAAGTCGCCGGGGCTCTCTGCCTTCTGGTCAACGATTGCAATGCTCTTCATCCTGCTCACCCAGAACCCGCTCAAAGCCTTCTTCCGGGGCGAATCCGATATCGGCCGCCATATCCGCGAGGGGATTGAAGATATCGCAACCGGCATGATTGCAGGCGCACGGAACATGATCGGCCTTGCAGCCGCCATGGGTGTCGCGGGCATCATCGTCGGTGCCGTTACGCTCACCGGTGTCGGTCAGGTTATGGCGGAGTTCGTTGAATTCCTCTCAGGCGGAAACCTGCTCGCCATGCTCTTCTTCGTGGCGCTCATTTCGATTGTGCTTGGAATGGGGCTTCCGACCACGGCGAACTATATCGTCGTGAGTTCTCTGATGGCGGGCGTTGTTGTCGAACTCGGCGCGCAGAACGGTCTGATCGTGCCGCTGATTGCGGTCCACATGTTCGTCTTCTATTTCGGGATCATGGCCGACGTGACGCCACCGGTGGGCCTTGCGAGTTTCGCTGCGGCAGCGATCTCGAAAGGCGATCCGCTGAAGACGGGCTTCCAAGCGTTCTTCTATTCGATCAGGACCGCTCTTCTGCCCTTCCTCTTCATCTTCAACACGGACCTCTTGTTGATCGATGTCGGGCCCTATCAGGCAATCGCGGTCTTCATATTCGCACTTATAGCGATGCTGTTATTTGCGGCGGGAACGATGAATTATTTCGTCACGAAATCGCGATTGTGGGAAAGCGGCGCCTTGTTACTGGCGGCCTTCATCCTGTTCCAACCAGGCTATTTCCTGAACAAGATGTCGCCGGAGTTTGAGACCCGACCGGCCAGCGATCTTTATGAAATGGCGGCAGCCGGTGCGGACAATTCGACGTTGCGGGTTCGACTGAGTGGCGAAAACCTCAACGGCGATCCGGTCGATGCCCGGTATCTGCTGCCGCTTGGCGCGTCCGGCGGCGATGGCGTGCAACGTCTCCTCGACAGTGCGGGGATCGAGTTCAGGGAAGAGGACGGTAAAATCTTCGTCGACAATCTGAGCTTTGGCGGACCGTCAGAACAATTGGGCATCGATTTCGACTGGGAAGTCGTCGAACTCGAAGTCGCCGCAGACCGGATGCCCAAGGAAATCTTCTATATCCCGGCATTGTTGCTTGTTGGAGGCGTCTACGTCCTCCAGCGGGGACGGCAGCGCAAACTGGAGGCGGCATTAGCATGACCCAACATATTCTTTGTGCCGTAGACCTTACCCATGACGACGATGCCCGCGCCCTCGTGGCGGAGGCAGGACGCCTTGCAAAACTCGAGGGTGCGGAACTCAGCGTGGTGACCACATTACCCGACTACGGCTCCTCATTCGTTGGCTCCTTCTTCAAGGAAGGAACGTTGAAAGAGGCCGCGGAAGCTGCGAACACCAGACTTCACAAGATGATCGATGAGACCCTGCCTCAGCGCGGTCCAACCCAGTGCATTGTAGAGATCGGCGCTGTCTATGAGGAGATCCTGGACGCTGCCAAGAAATGCGATGCCGATCTGATTATGGTGGGTGCCCATAAGCCTGATTTTGCTGACCGCCTCCTCGGACCCAATGCGGCCCGCATCGTGCGGCATGCCGATATTTCGGTCATGGTCGTTCGGTTGTAAGAGGTTTGAGGTGAAGGTTTCCAAAACCAGGCTGCCGCTAAGAAGACATCATCTTAGTTCCAATCGCCAGGACTTCTCACTGGGCAACCGGATTCAGCCTTGATCAGATCGATCAATCTTCCTCCCACAAGTCGCCAAGAGCCTCGCCACCAAGTTCGGTACTTTCGTGCCAGCTGGTCCAGACAGGCAAATCGCAGAGCCCGGTCTCAAGTAGTTTTGCGGTCAAAAGTTTGGCTAGCGTCTTGGGGTCATCCGACAATTTATGCTTTCTCACATAGCAATCAATCCGCCAATGAGGGTTGACGCATTCAATGTAACCGGGCTGCCAGACAAAATACGTCGCAATTGGCGTAAGCCGTGCACCACCTTCGTTTCCGAAGCTTAGAACGTGACGAATTTCGCCAATCCGTGTATCTGACGTTTCCCTCCCTTCGGCTTGGTAAATGTCGTTCAGATCAAATTTATGCATCCTGAAAAGCGCTCCAAACATCAAACAATATCGGAAATCCGGCCTAACCCACACAATGCTCATTTGGAAACAAGTCTGTAGGTGAATTTGACGAGCTCCGCGGAAATCAGAGCTTTATAAGCCGACATGACAATGGACGGAATCAACCGCTGATCGCCGCATCCACCGTTTCATTGAACCGGTGGAGTGCCCCCTCGAACCTGCCGAATGTGAGACGCTCGTTCACGCCGAGCGCCATGCCGGATTGAATGTTTTCGCCGAGTGCGAAGTCCTCTTCCAAGGTTGTCACGGTGAGCTGGTGGTTCTTATCCCAATAAGCCTGCTGTTTTTCTGTTAGCGGCGTGTCCTGCTTTGGCCGCAACGTCACGCAGCGAATGCGCGTCTCAGCGACCGAGACCGGAAAGAACTGGATCAGAACGACATGATCGAACTGAACCAGCCAGGCTGCATTCGGAAAAAGGTTATAGAGGACATTGGCATGGTCTCTCAGCTTCCAATCCTTGCGCGGCATTTCAATCAGTTCATCAACCGACACCCGGGCGAGGATCGAACGGATATGATTTCCGAACATTTTGTAGGTTGAGAGATTGTCGTGAAACAACGACCCAATCGTTTTCGCGTGCGCGACGCGGAAGTGATAGGCCTCAAGCCCGCCCTCAACCAGGATCTTCCAGTTGCAGTTCCAGGATCGTTCATCATTGGCGTGGACTTCAAATGATGCGAAGTCCAACCAGTCCATATCGTACTTGACCGGAGCCAGATGCGCCTCGATCGCATTGTCGGGCGCCTCTTCATCGATCAGACACCACACCCAGCCGTATTTTTCGGCGCATGCGATTTTCTTGAGGCCGTACTCTTCAAAATTGAGACCCGGGAAGCCCTGCTCTTTGTGCGGTGCTGCAATCAGACGGCCCGTATTGTCCCATGTCCAGGCGTGGTAAGGACAGCTGAAACGGTGTTTGCAGCCGCTTTCCGCAGCGACCAGGCGCGCACCGCGATGGCGGCAGACATTATAGAATGCGTGCACCATTCCATCGCGGTCTCTGGTCAGCAGGATCGGGATTCCGAAGCAGTCGCGTCGCAGGAATGAGCCCTCATCCGGCAATTCGCTCATATGCGCAATCAGGAACGGTGTCTTCAGAAAGATGCGCTCCCGCTCCAGCCGGAACCGAACCTCATCAATGTATCGTGCAACTTCCGAATAGGTCACAGCCTCATCAAGGTAGGCCGATTTTTCCTTTCTGAGGCCAAGCAACTCGTCCAGCAAATCCACTTGAGCTTCGTGTTCCATCTCCGCCTCCCATCGCCTTACCACTTGGTAAGTTTATGACTTACCACTTGGTAAGGTGTCAAGTCTTTGCTATCACTTGGCAATGACATCTGAAGCTCAAAACACAAAAGACGCTCTTGTCGCGACTGCCCATTGCCTATTCGCTGAACGCGGCTATGACGGTGTTTCGATTGCGGAAATTGCCGGTAGCCTTGGGATCACGAAGCAGGCCCTCCTGCACCATTTCGGCAGCAAGGAAAAACTCTACGGGCTTGTTCTCGAGGACCTTTCGAAACGGTTCGACGTAATCGTCCGGCCCCATCTCGAAGCCGAACGGCCTGCCAGTGAGCAATTCCTTGCAATCCTTCGAGACCTCTACCGCATCCTCAACAACGAGATGCATGACGCACGGCTGATCGTGCGGGATCTCCTCGACAATCAGGGGCGTATTGCGGAAAAACAGAAATGGTATTTGAGACCATTCC
>JBCDCU010000042.1:0-16359 GCA_039181265.1 Pseudomonadota bacterium
GACCCGGGTGGAAGAACTGATCGCAATCCCGATTGAACGCAAGATCCGCGAGATTGGCGAGGTTGAGGATATTGAGGCAATTCTCACAACCGGTCAGGCGCTGATTTATGTCGACTTGTACGACACGATTTATGGCGAGGATATCGAAACAGCGTGGGAGGATCTGCGCAACAAGATGGCGGCCGTGCAATCAGAACTCCCCGACGGCACGTCGGAAGTCGCCGTTAACACCGATTACGGCGATGTCGCAATTGCCACGATCGCAATGACCGGTGACGGATTTTCGCTCGCCGAACTCGAGGACGTGGCCGAAGACCTCAGAACCCGGCTCTTTCGTGTCGATGGTGTCACCAAAGTAAGTTTTTTCGGCGTTCAGGACGAGCGCGTCTGGATGGAAGTGGATATTCGTAAACTGGCTGCTGTCGGCGTCCAGTTAGAACAATTGCTCGCCGATCTCCAGGATCAGAATGTTATTCTTCCCGCTGGTGAGATCGACGCCGAGGGCACCAAGATTGTTTTGGAAGCCAATGGAGACCTCAGAAGTCTTCGGGAAATCGGAAACGTACTGACAAAGGTGAGCGGCCTCGAAGGGTTCGTCCGACTTTCCGATCTCATTGAGGTCAGGCGGGGCTATGTTGATCCGAAGGAAAAGCCGGTCTTCTTTAATGGCGAACCGGCAATCATCGCGTCTATCGAAATGTCGCCTGACTCCGATATTCAGGATCTTGGCGGGCGCTTGAATACCGCTCTCACTGAATTTGAAAACCGGCAGCCGATCGGGATCGCACTCAACACATCGACCTTCCAGGAAACTGTCGTTACGGACTCAGTCAGCAATGCGCTGGAAAATGTCGGCCAGACGTTCGTCGTGGTCTTCATCGTTATGCTCCTGTTCCTCGGGCTTCGCTCGGCAATTGTGATTGCTTGCATTGTCCCGTTCACGATCTGCTTCGCACTGGCCGCCATGGGTTTTATCGGTATCGACGTGGAACAGGTCTCAATCGCAGCGGTGATTATCTCCCTTGGTCTCCTTGTCGACAACGGGCTCGTCGTGGTCGAGGATATCGGGAACCGGATCAATGCCGGTATGGAACCGGAAGAAGCAGCAAAATCAGCGGGCTCGCAATTTGTTGTGCCGCTCGGGGTCGCCTCGATCACAACCATTTCCGCGTTTATTCCAATGCTTCTCATGGATGGTGTCGAGGGCGAGTTTTCATTCTCGCTCGGCGCTGTTGTCTCTTCCATGTTGCTCGGATCGTGGATCACGGCACTCTACATCCTGCCTTATCTCTGCGCGAAAATTCTGAAACGCGATGAGAATGCCGGGAAGGCGGAGAGCCTTCCAAAGCGCCTTTACGGCGGGGTGCTGCGTGTGATCCTGCCGTTCGGCTTGCCGATTATGATTGTTGCGTTTGGTGGTGTTGCCTGGAGCGCGAACCAGTTCTCGCTTCTGAAATCAGAAATGTTCCCGTTCAGCGAGCGGGCGGATTTTCTGGTCTATATGGACCTTCCGAAGGATGCCGCGATTTCGGAAACCGAGCGCATGGCGCTGCGCGTTCAGGACTGGCTCGGTGATAGCGAGATTAATCCCGATGTCATCAACAGCACTGTTTATGTCGGCGATGGCGGTCCGCGCTTCAATCTTGGTCTCGACCCGGCCGATCCCGATCCTGCAAGCGCCTTTTTCCACGTCAACGTAACAAGCCTTGAGGCGGCCAACGATATGGCCGTAAGGGCGCGCCGTGTCTTTACAGAAACGTTTCCCGAAGCCCGATTCCGGGTGACCCGACTGCCGCAGGGCGGATCTGAATCGGGGATCATCGATGTCGAAATCTCTGGGCCTGATGCCGACACCCTGATGGACGCGGCTGCAAAGCTCGAAGAAGCCTTCGATACGCTTCCCGCTGTGGTGAAGAATGAGAGCGACTGGGGGAACAAGGTGATCAAGGTCGTCGTCGATATTGCGCAGGACAAGGCGCGAGACTTCGGCGTTACGTCTCGCGATATTTCGGGTGTCATGGAGGCTTATTTCTCAGGAACTGAATATTCGACCTATCGAGAGGGTGACGAACAGATTCCGATTGTGTTGCGCGCTACATTATCAGGTCGCGACAGTATCGAAGATATGGCTAACCTCACGATTTCGACCGGCGGCGAGCTGATCTCGGTTGATCAAGTGGCAAGCTTCACGCCGAAGCTCGAATTCTCCGAAATTGTGCGCGAAAACCAAGTGCGCCGGATTGTTATCTCCGGCAAAAGCGCGGCACTTAGCGCGCAGGAGACCCTGGCGCGGATCCAGCCCACCATCGACGCGCTTAATCTTGGGCCAGACTACGAAATCGCGATTGCCGGCGAACTTGAAGACAGTGCTGATGTCAATGAGCAAATGGGTGGGAACATGCCGATTGCTCTTGGTCTTATGCTCGCAGCTCTGGTCTTCCAATTCAATTCGATCCGAAGGGCGTTTGCGACTTTTCTGACAATCCCGTTGATCATCATCGGCGCACCCTATGGGATGCTGCTCTTGTCGCAGCCGTTCTCTTTCTTCGCGTTGCTTGGCCTCATGTCGCTCATGGGGATCATCATCAACAATGCGATTGTTCTGATCAATCAGATCGATATTGAGAGCGAAACACTGCCAATGGACGAGGCGATCATTTCGGCTGCCAAACAAAGAGCAAAACCGATCCTTTTGACATCGCTAACGACGATTTTCGGTCTTGTACCAATGGCACTCACCGGCGGTGCCCTCTTTGAGCCGATGGCAACCATGATGATTGGCGGGCTTGCCGTTGCTTCACCGCTCTCGCTCTTTGTCGTCCCGCCGCTCTGCTATTTGCTGTTGCGTCCACGGGGTAAAGCAGCCCGAGCTGCCGCCGTTCCGGCGTAAGACTGGATGTCGGCTCATGACGAGTGTCAAAGCAACTGGCGAAATGCCACCAGTTCGGGAGTTTGGATGGCCCCTCAAATCGACGGAAAGTTCGTACTTTGACATTGCAAAACGCGATAACGGTCAGTTCACCGTCGTCCTCAATCATGCACTTCTGCGCGGTGTCAGTTCTCAGATGCTCACCTGGTGGTTCAGGCATTTCACTGAACTTCGCGTGAGACTGGAAGATGTTCCAGGGTTTGAGGGAAAGACGGTTCCCGCTTATCAGCTGTGGCATCCGAGCGATCATTTAAGCGCCGTGCTGGAAGGCCGCACCGACCGAGATGGTGCGCCAATTGCCGGGGAAACCAGAATTCATATTCAGGAGGCCATGCAGTATCTGAAATATGGTTGGCGTTTTCCGGTCGATGCGAAACTATCGGTGTTTTACATCGGCGACGATGGCTGGGCGATGGGACGTCGGGTGCCTTTGCTCGGGCCGGTCATGATGCTGCGCATTCATTTCAAGGATGTCATTCAAGACGAGCGACATGTCGGTGTGCACTATCACTATGAAGTTGTGATCGGTACCTCTGGGACCGATCCGCTTTCGCGCTTTTTAAACAGCCGAATAACAGCAGATTACGGACCGGAGTTCTTCGGTGCTTGGCATACTCACAATGTCATTGAGGTCGGTGTTTTCGAGAACTTTCTGCCAGCTCTCTATCACCAGCGGGATAAAGGCTCGACGCTTCGCTTCGCGCGGTCCATGAACAAACAAACCGACAACGAGCAACAAACCGGTTTTGACCGGAAATTATTCTACCGGCGCGTACTTGAGCTTTCGAGGGTCAAAAATCCATACAATGCACAGCGGGCGACCGAGAAAACCTTTCTGTGAATGTCAGGTACATTTGTGAGAGTTTCGCGGCGAAGCTGGAAACAATGAAGGTGGATCACCATGACGGATCAAACGCCAATTCTCGTCCCAGATTTCATCACCTTCACCCTTGGGATGATCGTTTATTTCTTTGGTGCGAATCTCACGAAGCGGTTCGCTATTCTCCGTGACTTCAATATTCCGGAACCTGTCACTGGAGGCCTTGCAGCCGCGCTCATCGTCTGGCTTCTGGTGACGATCCTCGGACGTGAAATCGATTTTGCACTTGATACGCGTGATCAGCTGCTCGTCATCTTTTTTACCACAATCGGCTTGAATGCGCGGTTCTCCGATCTCGCCCGGGGCGGCCGTCCGCTTGCTATTCTTCTGGGTCTCACAGTTGGCTTCATGGTCCTTCAAAATGCCGTGGCGCTCGCCGGTGTCTCGCTTTTTGGTCTACCGGCTGCAGCCTCCGTTCTGGTTGGCTCCGCATCCTTGATCGGCGGCCACGGAACGGCAATTGCGTGGGGGCCGGAGGTTGCAGCTCGCGGTGTCGAAGGGGCTGCCGAAATGGGAATCGCTGCAGCCACGGTTGGCCTTGTCCTTGCGGCTCTCATCGGTGGGCCGATTGCGAAGCTCTTGATTGAACGCCACAAGCTTGAGCCGCGCGACGATGAGGCTCCGCCGGTTGTTGGCGTGGAACATGGATCGCCCAAACTTGCCGATCTCGACTATATCGGGTTCATGCGCGCACTAGTCACAATTAATATCGCGGTCATTTTGGGGTTTGCCGCCCATCGCGGAATTGATGCACTCGGCATCCGTCTGCCGCTCTTTGTCCCCTGTCTCATCATGGGCATTGTGATCGCAAACGTGCAGGCACGCTTTTTCAAGAGTGTTCCGCAGGTCACCGGGACCCCGGTTCTGGCACTTGTTTCCGAATTCGCTCTTAGCGTCTTTCTAGCAATTTCCCTGTTGAGTATGAAACTCTGGACACTAGCCGGGCTTGCCGGGCCGCTCTTTGTGGTTCTGGGACTGCAGGTCATCCTGACCCTTGTTTTCTCCACGCTGGTGCTCTTTTGGGCAATGGGCCGAACCTATAGAGCGGCAGTGCTTGCAGCAGGTTTTGGCGGATTTGCACTTGGTGCGACGCCAACGGCGATCGCCAATATGACGGCGGTGACCAAGCGCTATGGTCCTGCGCCGCTTGCTTTTATCATTCTGCCGCTCGTTTCCGCATTCTTTGTCGATCTTGCGAACGCGTTCATCATTCAGTTTTTCGTTGAACTTTGAGGTGTGGAGAGAGGACGGACACTATGAGCCCGCTTCTCCAAATTCTGCTGGGTCTTTTTCTCAATCTGGTGACACTCGCCATTCACCTGACGCTCGTGACGCTGTCTTTGCAGACCATAAAGGCTAGGCTTTCGATTGTCCGCGATCGGGGCGGCACATTGGCAAAGATGGCTTTCATCTTGTTATCGGTGCTTATCCTGAGTCTTGCCGTTTTGCTGGAGGCCGCAATCTGGGCGGCAACCTTTGTGTCAACCAACGCGGTCGAGAGTTTCAAAGAGGGTATCTACTTCGCGATCGTCACCCTGACGACGCTTGGCTATGGCGACATCGCTCCTTCTAAGGGCGCACAATTGCTCGCAGCCCTTTGCGCCTTAGCTGGCCTTTTTGTTATGGGCTTATCGACGGCTTTTATTGTTGAAATACTGCGAAGACTTGAAGCGGATTAGACTGAGATTTCGAAAGAGCCGCGCCCCCGTTTAAGACAACCGGCAAAAACAGGGCTATTGGGGTGACGGGGCAGGGCAGGCCCCATCGCTACAGCTCACTTGCTTGTCCGTTTCAATGGCGTCTTGTTGAGCGAGCGGAGTTTCTGTGAGCAAGGTCGCGATTTCCGCACCCAGCACCATATCCTCAATAAGTCCGAAGGAATGGCGGCGCAGGATCCCGTTCCGGTCGATCAGAAGCGTTGTCGGGGTTCCGCGCATGCCGTAGGTCATCATGGTTTTCGGGAGCGGCGCGGTTTCGGATTGTTCGTCGATGCCGACCGGGAAGGAAATCCGGTACTCATGGAGAAACGCTTCAAGGGCGGCGCGGTGTCCCTGTGCTTCATGATGTTCAAAGACCGAGTGGAGCCCGAGGACCGCGATCTGATCCTCCGGAAAGACGTCCCGCACCTTCATTGCCTGCGGCAGCGCATGGGACACACAGCCCGGGCAGAGCATCTGGAACGCTTCGATCAGAACGACTTTACCCTTGAGGGCTTCAAGGCTTAGCGGGGCTGGCGTGTTGAGCCATTCGCTGACGAAGAGTTCGGGTGCGCGTGTTTCGGTGATCATTGTTGGATCCTCCGGAGGGGTGGATTAGTCGATTGCAAAACTTAATAAGAGCGACTCGCTACTATTGCAAGAGTAATATCGACTCGCTATAAAAAATCATGACCAAGGATATACAAAACCGCACCCGTCTGCTCTTCGACCGATTGCAAAGGCTGATTGTATCCGAAGACTGGGCGGATGATCTTAACCCGGCTCAGCGGAGCGCGCTTTCCTATCTTGCGCGTGCAAACCGCTTCTCACGCTCGCCCTCCAATGTGGCGGATTATCTTTGCACGACCCGCGGCACCGCCTCGCAAACTCTCAAGTCCCTTGAGAAAAAGGGGATGACCCAGCGTGGTGAGATCGACGGCGACAATCGGGCCGTTACCTATGACGTTACGAAAGAAGGCCACGCACTTATAGGAAAAGACGACGCGCTTGACCGTGCGCTTGGTTCGATAGCAAAGGAGAAGGTGGACGCTCTCGACGACGCATTGGCAGATCTCCTGACCATGCAGCTTGAAGCCCGCAGTTTCCGGTCCTTCGGGATCTGCCGCACATGCATTCACCATGAAACGGATGGTAAGAGGCTTTATTGCCGCCTTCTAGAGATTCCGCTCAAGAGGGAAGAGGCGGACCTGATCTGCCATGAACACAAAGCCGCATAAGCCCACCAAACGCCGCACACGAACACAGCGAAAACCATTTTGAAAGAGAGACCGATAATGTCGACCAGTCCTGCAGCCACAACAATCGACGGGCTCTTTTTCGGAGCCGTCGAAGACCGCTGGCCCGGCAAAGACCCTTCCGCCATTCGCAAAACGCCGGTGTCCGGACCGCAGAAGCTCGGATTAACCGGGTTTGAGGGGGACAGACAGGCCGACCTCACGGTCCATGGTGGTAAGGACAAGGCGGTCCATCATTATCCGGCAGATCATTACAGCGCCTGGAGCGAGGAAGGTGTCATGCCGGCGGGCACCACGCCAGCGGCATTCGGCGAGAACATTTCGGCGAAAGGCTTCACGGAAGAAACAGTCTTCATAGGCGATACATTCAGGATCGGCTCTGCACTCCTGCAGGTTAGCCAGGGGCGTCAACCCTGCTGGAAGCTCAACCGTCACACGGAAAACGAGCAAATGGCCTATCGCTTCCAGAAGACCGGTCGCACCGGCTGGTATTATCGGGTGCTGGAGGAAGGGGAAATCGCGTCGGGTGATGAGATGATCCTCCTCGAACGTCCCCACGAAGAGTGGAGCGTGAAACGGGTCACTCAGGCGCGGCTTACCAAAAGGATCGCACCGGAAGAGGCCGCGACGCTTGCTGCGATGGATCTCCTCGAAGAAGGATGGCGGTCTGCTTTCGCCAAGATGGCAAAGGGCGATTTGAAGGAAAACACCGATCGGCGTTTGAAAGGCTGATAGGTCTAGCTAAGACGCAGGGCAGCGGTCGAGGGGGCCGTTCGATTGAGGGAAATCCCAGCGCACGGTGAGCTGATCGTTGGATAAAACGAAGCCCAGGAAGTAACCGCGAACGGAATCTTCGCCGCATTGCGCGTTTGCCCCGGTAAAGAAGCCATCCTGGCGCTTTTCAATCGGCCCCCAATTGAGGCGGCAGAAGAATGTGCCTTGCCGCAACCATTCCCGGTTGATCTCAAACGGCTCGGATAAAACCGTCCCGCCTTCCTTGATGGGTTCCCGGGCGCATTGCTTTTCCGTCCCCCAGGTCCCGTAGAAAGTTTTGTGCCCATCCTCTGCATTCGCAGGGAAGGTGGACGCGACGCCGAGAAAGGCAGGGAGAACGGTGAGAGAGAGCAGAATGAAAGCACGCATGGGATCTGTTTAGCCGGACTAAGGTTGACCCACCAATCACTTCGGTTTGAGCGGGAATGAGGCATTCAGCCTGTGTTGAAGAAAAAAACAACTGGCGGCCGCGACGGGATTTGAACCCGCAACACCCGGATAGACAATCCGGTGCTCTCCCATTGAGCTACGCGACCCTGTTCTACCTGGCGGGGCGTACGGGAATCGAACCCGTGTTTTCCGTTGGAAAGACGAATGTCCTAACCACTAGACGAACGCCCCTGAGCAGATGGAAAGTGTCTATCTCAATGGACGTGAAAAGTCAAAAAATATAATAATAACAAATAGATAGTTCGAGTTCATCTGTTCACTGCGTCGATGATGCAATGCTGAAGCCAGTTCGCTGGTGTCGTATGCGTGAAGGCGGCGAAAGGGAGGCGCGCAAGGTGCACGGCCTCCTTGATATCGTCAGGTTCTTCCGGATGCTGATCAGGCACAGCAATGGTCTCCTTTCAGTTGTGAAAATAAAAAAGGCGGCTACCGAGAGGTGCCGCCCGAAAATTGACCCTCAGGTCAAATCTTGGAAGATGCGCATACCTAGTCCACGCACCCACCTCGGGCGTTGGTTCTGGTATCTCGTTCTGAAAAACGTCGTGACATAATCCATCCTCGTTTTTGCCGACCTATCATATTGTCGGACAAAGGATCAAGCGCACCAACGGAACCCTTGCCGCAATTTGCCGATTCATAGTATCAAGCGCATGAGTTGATCGGCGATGGCGTCGCCGGGGAAGATTGCTTCTCGCTCAAATCCATCCTGAACGCCGGGACTTTCAATCGGGAGATTGGAGTGTCCCTCCGGCCTCCCGCAGCCTTGGAGGTCACCATGACTTTAGCATTCCGTACAATTGAAACGCCGGTCCGCCCGGATTTTTTTATCTTTCAAAACGGCGAGAAAGCAGTTCTGCCGTTCAGCCAGGACGAATATGAAAGACGGCTCGCGGGACTTCGCAAGATCATGATTGCTCATGATGTTGAGGCCGCAATCCTCACCTCAATGCATGGCGTTGCCTACTACTCCGGCTTTTTGTACTGCGCGTTTGGACGGCCCTACGCCCTGGTGGTTACGCGGGATCGGGCGGTCACGATCTCCGCCAATATCGATGGCGGGCAGCCCGGGCGCCGGTCCGCCCATGAAAACCTCGTTTATACCGACTGGCGGCGCGATAATTTCTGGCGTGCCGTTGAAAGCATTGTCGGGCGGGCAAAACGCGTCGGGATCGAGGGCGATCATCTGACCCTTGCGCAAAGTCGCAAGCTCGCCGATTTTCTCACCGCTGAGACCGTCGATATCGCCAATGCTGCGATGGTGCAGCGCATGGTGAAATCTACCGAAGAAATTGGGCTCATCAAGGAAGGCGCGCGAATTGCCGACATTGGTGGGGAGGCGGCCCGCGCCGCGATCCGCGTCGGCACCCGTGAGATCGACGTGGCAATCGCCGCTCGTGATGCGATGGAGCTGGAAATCGCAAAAAGCCATCCGGAAAGCGAGATCCGCGACACGTGGGTTTGGTTTCAAGCTGGCCTCAATACAGACGGCGCGCACAATCCCGTGACGACAAGACAGCTCGAGGCCGGTGACATCTTGAGCCTCAATACGTTCCCGATGATTTCAGGCTACTATACTGCCCTCGAGCGCACTTTGTTTCTCGGCGAACCGGATCCGGTCTCCCTGAAGATCTGGGAAGCGAATGTCGGCGCCCATGAATTGGGCCTCAGCCTCATCAGGGAAGGGGCGACCTGTTCGGGGATCACCGCCGAAATCAATGAGTATTTCGCTGAGCGCGGCCTTCTTGAATACCGTTCCTTCGGTTACGGCCATTCCTTCGGCGTTCTCTCGCATTACTATGGGCGCGAGGCCGGTCTTGAACTCAGAGAAGATATCGACACAGAGCTCGAGGCGGGGATGGTCGTTTCAATGGAACCGATGCTGACGATCCCGGAAGGCATACCGGGGGCGGGCGGTTACCGTGAGCACGATATCGTGGTTCTTGGTCCAGATGGACCGCAGAACATTACGAAGTTCCCCTGCGGCCCGGCGCACAACGTCATCTCGGTATGAACTGACCGGAGTTGGGCTGTGAACGGATGCAATTGGTCCGGCCACAGCCCGACCCAATCTAGGTACTCCATGTCCGCGTATCGGACTGACGCCTCGCATCCAGAAACTCCCTGAGTGTTTGGAGCGCGGGCAAGGCGTGGGTGAGTTCAGCAAATGCGTCATGAGCCGCGACATCCGACAGCATGGGGACAAGCGCGGTCATTGCCTGATTTCGGAACGCGTGTCCATCTTCAGTCAATCTCACGATCTTGCTTCTGCCATCGTTCGGGTTGTTGTGCACCTCGACAAATCCATAATTCCTCAACTGGGCAATCGAATTCGTCATATTCTGTTTGGACATTTGAAAAACGCGAGCAAGATCCTGTGGAGTCTGACCATGCCCGCACCGTGTAAGATGTTCAATAATGCTGAAATGCGAAACATGCAGACTGCCCGGCAGCATTCGGTTGAACTCCGCTGCCGCCAATTGGCTCAGGATCGTGATTTCCTTGAAGAGCAGGAAAGCCTGCTGCGCTGCGCCGTCACGCTGCATTCTCTTGTCCTCCCAGTTCGGCCATCGTTGTATCGGGCAGTTACTGGTCGTATCGGGCGCCATTGGCAAGTGAAATTCCGGCCCGTCGAGATGCAGTGACGAGTAAATACCCTCCGAAGAAAATTGCCCAAAACGAGAAAGTGAAACCGTTGATGAAAAGTATCGGTCCGCCATCGACGCCGATCAGTTCTTCCAGCGGGAAGAAGAGAAGTGCAGAAACCGCCGCCCAAACTGCAAACAGAGTTGGCACTCGGGATGACCGAAAAAACGCGATCGCGAAAAAACCGACGAAGAGCGTAGCAAAAAGCCGTACACCCAGATGCTCGCCGATCTGTCCGGCGAAAGCGTTGAGCACCTCATAGGTCATTAATGTCGCGTCGCGGAGCGCCTGGCTGCTTTCAGGATCGAAATAGGTCTGCGAAAGTAGGGGCATTGCAAATAACCAGCGAAGAATGCCAACAACTCTGAAGGCCGCAGACAAGATCGCAAAGGCAAGCGCGATATCCGCCATAAGGGTGGTGAGTTGAACTTCGCCGGCAATGAGCGCGCGCAGACAGACAGCAACCGGAACGAACATGGCGCTTGAGATCAGATAAACATAGTAGCCGGCAAACATGGCAACGCTTTCGTCTCGAAGAAGGATGAATATCTCTTCCGCGGGAAGTCCGAGGCTCGCAGGCCAATTGATCGAGCTGCCTAAGATGGCAAAGCCAATGTAAAAAACCGCTTCCCGTGCAAGCAGAAGAGTGCCCGTCAAAGCCATAAGCCATGGCAGGGCTGGGGAGTTCCGAGTCATTTTGGAATTTTCCGTGATTTTGGGGGATGTTGATGATCGGGTCAGGCGGCGAAGTGTGCGTCGCGACCTGCGCCCGCTTGGTCTCGCCACCAGTCGATCGTGGTCGTCAGCGCGGTTTCGAGGTCTGTTGACCCTGTTTTGAAATGCTGCCGGTACGCTTTCGAGGAGAGCACGAATGGGCGGTCGAATTGATATCCAACCTCGATCATCTCACCCGCAGCTGGCACAAAGAGACCCACGAGACGCATGGTGATCTTCGGGGTGATCGCGATTTTGTGGTTCGGAGCGCCCGCCAGTTTTTCCGCGCGATGCGCCAGATCGGCAAGGGATATGGCCGCTAAGCTTGGAACGTGCCAAACCCGACCAAGAGCGGTCTCTTGCGAACCGAGTTCGATCATGGCCGCTGCCAGGTCGGGGACATAGGTGTAGCTATGCGCGGCTTCAGGATTACCGAACCACTGAACGGTCTTTCCTTCCAGGAGTTGCGGCCAGAACCGTTCACCGAGGCTGGCGACACGGACTTCAGGACCTATAAAGTCCGATGCACGTGCGATCGTCACCGAAATTCGCCCTGTGTTGTGATCGTCGAGCAGTTTTGCAGCCATTCTTGCTCGCAAACGACCTTTCGGACCAGTGGCCTTGTAAGGCAGGGCCTCGGTCAAGACACCGTTCACACCATAACCGTAAAGGTTGTCGAGAACGACGAGGCGGGCTGCGGTCCCAGACACGGCATCCACGATGCTGTCCTGCAGATTTTCGAAGTCCCGAATCCAGTGTTGATAAGGGGGAGCGGCGCAGTGATAGACAACGCTCGCATCGGCCATGGCATCTTTTGCCTTATCCAGCTTTGACAGGTCGGTCCAATGAGTCTCTACGCCGGATGGCAGTCCGATGGCACTTCCGGATCGCGATACGATCCGCACCCTTGCGTCTTGTTCGATAAGAGCCCTCGCAACAGCGCGGCCGGCTGGACCTGCTCCGAGGACAACGTGAAGGCCGGTGGAAAGTGAGGAAACCGTCATTTTGCAGATCCTTTATTCGAGGCGGTTGGAACGAGCCCAAGGCAACGGCGAACCGGAAGTGGTTTTTAGTTCGATATCAAACTAAAAATAACTAGTACGATATCAAACTATAAGTCAATCCCCTGTGGGGAAAACACGTAAAGCCCTGTATGGATAGGCTTTTTGAAGGTTTTGTTGAGGGAGTCACCGTGTTGGAGCTGCTGATACGGGCCCCGATATCCGTGGGTTGCCGGCTCCATCGCTAATACGTCTGTATGTCAATATCGGAAGAAGTCTCGAGCGCCCGCGCACTTATGTCTTTGCACGGAACAAGAAGACGGGCAGGGCACCCCACAAGATCAGGACCACATAATAGATCTCAACTGGGATGAGGCCGAAAACATTTGCGGCAAACAATCCGCTAAACAAAATGACATGGCCGATTAGCCCCCAGAGAAGCCCTGCCATGAGCAGTTTTGCATTTGCCGCCCCGGTTTTCAGTACAGCGCGATAGAAGAGGATCCCAATTGGCAGAAACAGAACCAGCCCGGTTGCAAGGCCCGAATTGTATTCAAAAGAAATCAGCGCATTCAGAATATGAGCGATACCATTGACCAGCATGAGGCCCACCATCGCAATCGCTGGAAAGACCTGCTTCGGACTTGTCAGAATAGCCAGAAAGCCCGCCGTCCAGACCATGCCCGCATTGATATAGAAAATCCCGCTTCGCGTTAGGATCCCGTATTTATCATCTCCGAAGAGCGTCGCGATCAGAGTGTTTAGGAACTCGTGAAGCGGATAAGGGCGGCCAAGAAGATCAACCCAGTGTTCTTCGACCTGATGCACAAGATAAGATGCGGTGAGAAGCGAGGCGACCAAAGGGATGTCACGCGCCCAAGGGACCGAAGCGTCTACCCTCATCTTGAAGCCGAAAAATACCAAGAGCGGAGCCACGAAAGCTCCAATCTTCATCCAATGGTCCACCATGAAGGCCTGCTGGCCAAGGGGAAGCCACGCCATTGCGAAAAACATGAGAAGACCAAGTGCCGCAAAGCTTTGGTTCATCAAGAAAGCCTTTCGCATGTCGTTTCGTATTTCCATTCGCAGCGTTCGCCAACGCCTCAGCCCAGCGTGTAAGGCTAATTGAGACCGATCGGCGGTTTGATCAGGGAGTTCAGCCAGTCGCGCGAGATAACAACGAACCCGGCGAAAAGACCGTATAATCCAAACTGATGGACGCGGTAGAACACGTCATGAGCCTTCATGGCTAACCAGCCGCGCAAGGCAATGGTCGGGACAGGCCCCTTTCCCGCGAGCGTACCATAAGCGCCATATTGGCTGAGCGAGACGAGGCTTCCCCGGTCGCGATACTTGAAGGGCTGCAAATCCTTCTTTTTGAGAAAGCGTGGAATGGCGCTGGCAAGATAATCTGCCTGTTGCCTTGCGACCTGTCCCGTTGGTGGAAGAGGCTTATCGTCTGCCTCCTGGGTCAGGCTTGCACAGTCGCCGATAGCGAAGATTGTCGCGAAAGACGGTGTCTGGAGTGTCTTCGTCACAACGACCTGACCCGATCGGGTAAGATCAATGCCTGCAAGCCCTCTCAGTAAATCAGGGTTTGAGGTTCCTGCTGCCCAGACCTTCGTCGTGGCCACTATCCGCTCCCCGTTATCGAGTTCAATACCAGTCTCGTCGATGTTCGTCACGCGCACCCCGGTTTTTATCGAGACACCGAGATCTTCGAGTTTCTTTGTGACGTCACGCGCGATATTGGTCGGAAACGCGGTGAGAATGGTAGCGCCGGATTCTATCATTGTAATCCTGAGCTTCTTCGGAAGGTAATCCAGCCCGTATTGGGCGCCAATGTCGATCATCCGCGCTGTTTCCGCTGCGAACTCCACGCCGGTTGCGCCGCCTCCAATGATCGCGACTTCGATCTCGCCGCCGGCAATCGAGCGATAGATGACCTCCTCGCGAAGGGACCGGTTGAGGGCTTCAGCAGTCGGAAGGCTATCAATGAAATGGCAGTGTTTATGAACTCCCCCTATGCCGAAATCGTTGGCCTTGTTTCCGACAGAGATCACTGCAAGATCGTAGGGGATTTTGGTCTCAAGATCCGGTTTATCCAGCAAGTCCGTGATGCGGATGGAGATGAGCTTCTTTTCGGGATCGAGGTGAAAAAACTCCCCGGGTAGGTAAACGAAATTGCCTCGTTTGGCCTGGGCGGCAAAAGGGATACCATCCTCCCGGGCATTCAGGGTTCCAGCAGCGAATGCGTGGAGCATTGGTTTCCACACATGGATTGGAGATTTATCAATAAGATAAACCCTGCCAAGCTTGGTCGCCCGGAACGATCGGCCGAGGCGTGTGGCAAGCATCAACCCTCCGATGCCGCCCCCAACGATTACAATGCGCGGGGTTTCGTCGGTTATACCGCGAAGCCCCGAGGGGCCGGCTGCGCGAGGTATCCGTTCAGTCTCAGCCACTGTTGAGCCCATGTACCGGATCAAACCGAAAGGCCGTTCCCCAATACGGCCTCCACCTCAGCGCACACCCCGGCCCCCGTCCGAAAGGTGTGAAACCGTGCGCAAAAATCACCACAAAAACCCGACGCCTTGTCTCGTCCCATGCTTGTGTCGGAAAGGGTTTACCACGAAGCACGCGGCCCGAAAAATCCGATATCAAACACCAATGAAACCCATTCCGGTACATAACGACGAGGCCAAGGCTAATCGCATCGAAAGATGCGGAGTTTAGTCGCTGCAGTCCAAGTTAGAGATGAGGACGGCAGTCGTTTCGAAAAGTTAGGTGGGCAGCGGCGGAAGCGTAAGGACAGCTTACGACAGAAACAGGACCGAACCTGTCAATGACGCATCGCGGATGCGTGGACTGCACGCTTGGAGTTCGAACTTTGCAATGTTCTTTGGAATTCTGCGCTCTTTGAAAAGAGGACAGTTCATGCCGCTTTAGCGCGGCGGTGGAGGTCCTGAAAGGTGGCGAGAAGCTCAGCGGTCTCAATGCCTTTATAACCGTCCGGAAGAAAGACGCCTGCTTTCCTAGATTGGGCGGAGCGTACCGATTGAACAGTCTCTGTCTTCGGCTCGAAAACAAGACCACTGGCGACCCCCTTTTCGCCAGTGGATATTGGCCTCTGATCTTAAGTCTCTTCGTTTTTCGGGGATGGGTCATTGCCTCGGAGGAGAAAAGAACCCGCGCAGCAGCGTGATCTTGCCGTCTTCGTCGAACGTGAAGTGGTTGATTCCGTCAAAGGAAACGGTTTCACCATCTTGGGTCACGCCGCGTGCCGTCCATTTCGCGACCGCTTCATTGCCGACCACATGGACATAGCTTTCAAACAGTCCGATCTCCCGAAACGCTTTCACGAAGCCTTCGCCCTGGGCGAGGATAGCTTCGGGCGTATCCTTGACGGGGAAGCCCACCGGATCGTCAAGAATTGCAGTTGGCGCGAATGCTGACGCCCATCGTTTGGCATCCATACTGCGCGTGCCTTCAAAATAGGTCTGGACCCATTGATGAACCAAAGCTGCGGCTTGTTCATTTTTGTCGATAAACACCTCGGTGCGGACAATATCCTGCGCATTTGCGATTGTCGGCATGATGATGAGAACGGCCGTGATGAGAGCTTTGTGCAACATTCTTGAAGTTCCTTTCTAATTGTCGGTTTTGGTTGGGTTGCCGGACAGAACGAGGGTTCCTTCCCCGGTATCGAACCCGTTTACAGACGTGACGGTGAGCGTGCCGCGCGCGCCTTCAAACCGGCCCGTGCCACCGACGAACCGGCCGTCGACCACGAACCGGGTTTTGCTTCCTTCAAATTCAAGCTGGGTGGCGTCATAGGAGAGGTAAAGCCAGCCGCTTCCAGGTGCGCTGCCGTTAATTTCATGCATGTGAAACCGCATGATGCCGCTCAGGTTCGGGCCGTCTGGCGTCAAACGGAAGAGCGTTGCGGCGTCGAGGTGAGCGTTGCCGCTTGGTCCGTGTTCATCCTCGAAGCGGAACTGCCAGGCGCCGGTCA
>JBCDCU010000043.1:0-16311 GCA_039181265.1 Pseudomonadota bacterium
ACCGTCATCGTCACGGCAATGCCGGGCTGCGTCGTGTTCACGACGCTTCGGACATCCTCCGGAGACGGGATCGCCATGAGTTTAGCGTAAAAATCGCTTGCCAGCTTATTCACTTCAACTACCGACCCTGCTTTTTATTCCTAGCAAACAATTCTCACATGATACGGGAAAACCGTTAACATGCGGTTCCTGAGTACCGTGGCATTCGATAGAGCGGATTAGGCGGGAATGGTGGCGTTGCGGACTGCATCGATCTGTTTCTTTCGCCAACGGGATTTGCGGAAAACGCGACCTCTGCTTTTTTCTTTTGCCGGGTTTGTGCAGCAAATCAAGGATGAAGCCTGTCCCGGGGCGGAAGCGAATGCGCCCGCCCATTCGGCGCGGGACGGGCGCAATCCGGCGCTAACGCTCCGGATGAAAAGTGCCGACGCTTATTTGTTTCGAGATGCTGAGACCTATTCCAGCTGCGCCTCGTATACCGGAGCCCGTAAGAAACCGGACGATCAATGATGGCTTGTTTATTGCGCGCTCAAGGCCGAAACCGTCAGCCGTCTTTATGCCATTCGATTTTATCGGAGCGGATTCCTTTGACAGCGAAATCCACCAATGCCTCGGTCCAATCGCCCTCAGGTAGAACCCAGCTTTCCGGATATTCATCCAGCTGTCCATTCGACAGCATAAAGGCCATCGTCGCATCACTCGGACCTGAGTCGGCCTGATTCCGAGACGTAAAGCCCGTATCCCCTTCAAACCTCAGCATCATGAGGAAGGCCGACCCTTTATTGGCAAGCGCGACCATTCGTGCCTCGCCGTGCTGAACCCACATTTCTCGAAAGTTTTCCCGGTGGCCCGCTGTAAATAGATCACGGAGCGCGTCCGCTGTTTCGCTGGGGACCTTCCGACCGTTTATGATGACGGCGTACATGATGCATACCTCACCCCGCCTGCGAACGACCCTTGCCAGTCTCTGCTTCAGCGGCAAGTGCACGCGCGGGGGAATGCGCTGCCAGGAATGTCGCATAGTCTTTTGCAAAAAGCGGGCGGGACCACAAATAGCCCTGCCCCATATCAACGCCGAGCGCCTGGATGGCGTCGCACTGCTCAAATGTCTCGACACCTTCGGCAACAGACCGGATCCCCATGCCGCGGGCAATCTCAGCAATCGCCGAGACGATCGAGCGGTCATGATCGTTCTCGCAGACGCCATCCACGAAAGACCGGTCGATCTTGATTTCGCGCACCGGAAGATCGCGCAAATGGGAAAGCGAAGCGTGGCCCGTGCCAAAATCATCGAGTGAGATCTCGTAACCCTGACCGGCAAGGTGCTGCAGGATATCCGGCGCGCGCTCCGTGCCGCGGCCCACAAAACAGCCTTCCGTTACCTCAAGCACCAGATGGTCGGCGAAAACACCATGTGCTGCGAGCGTCTCCACGTTCTTCAAGAGAAGCTGTGGCGACTTCAATTCCACGGGGTGCACATTGATCGAGATTTTGCCGAAGTCTGCGCCGGTCATTCGAAAGAGCGCCATATCCTTGCCGACTTCACGGGCAATCAGACTTGAAAGCTCGGATAAAAGCCCGCGTTCTGCTGCAATCGGCAGGAACCGGTCAGGCGAGACCGGACCGAGATCCGGATCGGTCCAGCGCACCAGCGCCTCCGCACTTGTGATCCGGCCTGTTTCCATGGAAATCTTCGGCTGGTAGGCCATCCGGATATCACCCGCCTTGATCGCCCGGCGCAGGCCCTTTTCGATCTTGTCCGCATCGACAATGCGCGAATTCAGCGTCTGATCGAAGACGACGCAGCGAAGCCGCCCGAGTTCTTTTGCCCGGTTCAAGGCAAGATCGGAATTTCTGAGGATCTCGCTTCCTTCCGTTGCATGAAGCGGGAAGGAACAGGCGCCGATCGAGCCGCCCGGATGGATTTGCTGACCGGCAATGCGCACCGGCTCCGACAGGTGTTTGATGAACCCATTTGCAATATGGGTCGCCTTCCAGGCATCGCAGCCTTTCAGAAGGATTGCGAATTCGTCGCCGCCGAGCCTCGCCACACAATCCTCGGGCTCGACATTATTGCTGAGCCGCTCGCCGATCACCGACAGGAGTTCGTCGCCGACCTGATGGCCGAAGAGATCGTTGATGTTCTTGAAGTGATCGAGATCCATCATCAGGACGGTGAAAACCCCGCCATTGGCGCCCGCTTCCTCGATCTCGTACAACAAGCGCTCGCGGAAGGCTTTGCGGTTCGGAAGACCCGTCACCGTATCGATATTGGCAAGCTTGTAATTGTTGTTTTTCGCCCGTTCGAGTTCTTTCACCGAAATGGAAAGCGCCCTTACCGAAATATCGCGCTCGCGCGATGTGCCGCCGACGCTGTACGCAAAAAAGAAGAGAAAGACCCAGTAGATGACGGCAAAGGACGACAACGTCACCATTTCGGGAAGACCGGCCATGATGATCGCAATAAAGCAGCCGCCAAGAACGACGCCATTATAGGTGATTGCTGCAAGAAGAGCGCGATGAAGCATGAACGTGCCGCCCGCCCCCATGCCGACGCACGCCAACAAGGCAAGAAGGCTGTGGGCTTCGCTGACACCGCCAAACCCGGTCACGTATAGGGCAAGGAGGGCCCAGGGAAGCGCCAGAAGCGCGGAGAAGAGCACAAGGCGGCCGGCGGCGCGCTTCGAGACCCGGGTTACGGTTCTCTTCGCTGCCGCCCGTGAGCGCATGAAGATGAAAACACAGAACGCCAGGGTGAGCGCCCACCAGGACACAATCAGCGGGTCGTATCGAGGAAACGTGCTTGCCAGGAACACCGTCGCATTGATCATCGTCACCGCGACACCGGCTTGTGTGTTGGTGACAACACTGCGGATGTCTTCCGGGCTTGGAAGTTGTGCCAGTGTTTTGCGGATATCTTTGGCGATCGATGTCATAATAAGAGCGGCGCCTGCTCTCAATTCTAAAATGTAATACGGTATTACAATAGCTTAAAACCGTTAATGTGCGGTTTGCGCCAGGCTGGTTTTCCTGCGGCAGGTCACCGCATATTGGTTGCAGAATGTAACCATCTTCGCGTTAAGAGTGTGGGTTTTGACGTGTTTTTCGCGCTTGCCGCTCATCCACCGGGGGGATGTGTAGGATTTTCTTACAGGAGAGTTTGGCGGCACGGACAGGATTCGAACCTGTGCAACCCGAAGGTCTCGACGGCTTAGCAAGCCGCTCAATTACCACTCTGCCAACGTGCCGGATCTGGCGGGTGGAGTGGGATTCGAACCCACACGGCGTTTTTCAGCTTCTACGGTTTTCGAAACCGCTGTCGTTACCCAGAATCTTTCGACTTATCCACCCGGAATCATGCCCTCGCTAGGAGGTTTTGATACTCGATGATGATCGGTCGAAAATGAACACAGCGTTTGATCCTGAAAGGCACCTCAGAGACTGGGTGCAAGTTTCTAATTTGGGAGCGCATAAACCCCTGATTTATTCGAAAGTGTCAACTGGAAGACGATGAGACGCGTAAAGTGAGGGGTTGGTGAAGTGAGGCTAGCATCGATCCTTTTGCGCGCCGCGGGGGGCGGAAACCATCGTTTCAATTATCAAAGCGACCGTTACTCCTGCATCCGGTGTGCAAACACCGGATTGCGCCCGTCCCGCCCCCAAATGGGCGGGCGCACACGCCCACCCTCGGGCCGGTCTTAATCCTCTTATCGGGGCACAGAGGAACACCTGCTCTTCGCCGCCCACTCCTTCAACCTCTTCGCCTCGCGCACGTTGATGGATCTCTCTGGGCCCCGGGTTCTCGGATCAAGTCCGGGACAGCTCTGGCCGGGGATGCCGAGGAGGGTATGGGGTTTATAGTGTGGATCGCTTTCGTGGATCCTCGAACGGGATCTTGGTGGAACCAAGGCTCTCTCCTCCCGTTTGCCGGGCCCAGGATACTAGGGGATTCTCGGGATCCAGATAAACCGGCGCTTGCAGTACGCCCAATAGGAGGCGTGGCGATGATGCTCTCACCCATTTCAATCCAAGAATTATGGCCCGCGGCAAGCAAGACTGGACCCCGGGTCTAAGCCCGGGGAACGAGGTGGTAGGGCATGGGACTACGCATAGAATTTCATCCGGTGCGCAAGCATCGGATGGGAGTGCAGGACTGGCTAACATGGTTATTCCTTCCGCTAGGGTGTCAGATGAACCACTTTTCTGGACCCCGGGTCGATGCCCGGGGATGCCGTTGAGGGTGCGTGGCATAGCCGCAAGCATAGGCTTCATCGTTTCCTTCGCGTCCATACCTTGATGTGACGAAGGATCTCTCCCCTGCATTCCCGGCCTTGAGCCGGGATCCAGTCACATGGGTGCCGCATGTTCAATGGTTTGGTTTGGTTCCCATTAGGTGCGCAAGCATCGGATTGCGCCCGTCCCGCCCCCAAATGGGCGGGCGCACACGCCCACCCTCGGGACGGTCTTAATCCTCCCACCAGCACGCAGAGTTCACTCGACGGTTGGTAAGCGATTGCGGTTTGAGAGTTCGAACGACACTGCATAAAGGAGCAGAAACGGTCCGGCGACGATGTAGACCGATGTCATGATAAGGCTGGCAATGACCAGGAACGAGGTGAGCGCATCCGGCATAAACCGGCAGCTCGGCTCCAGAAACGGCTCGAAATTGCACCAGGATGAAATTGCTCTTTCGGAAAGGAAGACAAAAAGAAAGATCAGTCCTCCATATCCAAGCACGATCCGGGCAGTCGCGGTCTTCATGAAATAGCTCGCGATGACCGTGATCACCGGAGGAATGAGTGTGGCGAGAACATACAGCATTTCAAGTTTCATCAGCGTGTAACGAATGTCTTTATCCGGTGCGCAAGCATCGGATTGCGCCCGTCCCGCCCGCTTCTTCAGTTCTTTGGGGGAGCGGGCGCATTCGCTTCCGCCCTCGGGCCGGGCGACATCCTCAAATCACTTCAAAATATCTGAGCGCGATATACCCGACGAGCCATACGGGAACGAACAGAAACTCCCACACATTCGCCCGTTTTAAACTCGGAACATCGATGAGCGCATATTTCATGAAGGAGCGGTTTTCCGGCGCTTCCTTACGCCACTTTAAAAAATCGTAGATGTGATAGCCGAGCGGCCCTGAGAAAAAGATGAGAGTGTCCATGGTATCATGTCCCCATGACCTTAGTGGACCGTTCGCCCTCGCCCGTCGCCCTCGCCCATTTCATATCGATAAAGGCCGCGATTGCGCCACCAAGCGCACCGACATAAGCAAGCGTCGCTGACTGCGACTGAAGGACGAGCGTGAACGATCCGAGCGTGATCGTGTGAATGACCGCGTCGACCAACGAAGCTATAGCGACAACAACAAACACATTCACCCGCTCTTGGATCAAGAGATACCAGCGGAAACCACCATTGCGAACCCACCACGCCAGGAAGAGTGCGGTCAGAAGACACACAGCAAAGCCGTAGGCCGCGAACAGGAAATTTGGTGGAAAATGAAGAAGCTCTTCCCGCCCGCGAAAAAGAAAGACCTGATCGAGGCTCAAAACCATGCCGATCAGGAAGCCGTTAAAAACCGGGTGGCGTTTTTCAGCCGGTGCCGTCATGGTCTCGCCCCCTCGCCTACCGGTTGGCCCCATTTCATTTCGATCCACGCGCCAAACAGGAAACCGATCCCGGCAGAAAAAATAAAGAGGACAGCGGGGCTCTGCAAGACACCGTCAAGTGAGCCAATTTCGATCACGGTCCCGATACCGGCGACCACTCCATAAACGCCCATAAGGAGAAAACTATTCACGCGTTTTCTCAACCAGGCATACCAGCGCATATCGTTGTTCCGAAGCCGCCGGATCTGGATCAGCACCAGAAACGGAGGCCCCAGGAGCCCAAAAGGCACCACAACGAACAATGGCGGGCCCGCGAGGTTGCCAGGTTCCCTCCCGGCATTCTCAAGGATTTGAAGAATGCCGAAGATCAAGCCACCAAGGCAGCCGTAAAGGATCGGGCGATAGTCTTTAAAAAATCCGGTCATTAAGCTTTCAAATACGAGCCCCGCCATCCAATGGCGGGCATTTCATCATAAATGCGGTTTGAATCACGCGAGACGCTTCTATAGGAGAATGCGTCTGACTTTTAGGATATTTCCATCAGGCAGCGAGTTTGGTGGCCAACAAACGTCTTCAGAACACAATATCCTCTTTTGCGCGCGCCCCAACACCGCGTGTAAATCGAGTACCACCTCCTTGATTGCGTTCTCTTTTCCAGCGTTTTATTCGTAACAAAAGGCTTCTTATTGCTATCCGACCAAATCGATTGCGCCCCATGAATGAACATCTGATCAAAATCATAAACGAGCGGATCAAACTTTTCTCGATCTTCCTGAATACACTTGGTTTCGGGTTCATCGCCCTTGGCGTGCTTACGCCTTTGTCGCAACTCGACCCGGAAATTTCAGGGGCGGACTGGTTTACAATCCTCGCCACGCATTGGCATTGGCTCTCTCTCGGGCTTATGTCTCATGCTATGGGGCAAATTATGCTAGGTTTCCTCAAGGAGGAAGATCATGGCGCTTGATCCAGTCTTCATTGCAACCGTCGCTGTTCTTGGACCGGCGACCCTTATCGCAGTTTTCTATTTCCGCCATCAGGCGGCCCGCATTGATGCCTACCGCGCCGCACAGAAGAAGGAACGGAAAGCGGACGCGCAGATGGCCCGCGAGCAAGTCGCTAAGGCGGATCTGGCGGCAAACATGGCTGACATCGAGGCGATCGCTAAAAAGGTTCTCAGCGAGGAAACGCTCACTTTCGCCGACGAATTCGGGTTTTTGGCAGATCGCATGGATCAGGCAGAAAAACGCCTTACCGTCATGGACCAGATGGTGCCGCCCGCGGTAGCTGAGCGCCTTGCCGAGCTTGAAAATGAAGTGGAGCGGTTAAGGACGCTGCTCCAAAGGACCGAGGCGCTTGAAAATGAGGTGGAGCGGTTAAGGACGCAGCTCCAAAAGACCGAGGAGATTGTTCAGTCGGTTGCAAAAGCAAGCGCTGTCACCAGAAGCAAAGCGGCATCTTTGGTGGTCCCTCGAGATACGAAAGGGAAACTTCGCCCCGCTTCGAGGAAAGTCTCGAGATACAAAAAGGCAAGATCGCAATCCGGAACGGATGAAGGTGTCGCTGAAGAAGCGGCACAGGAAGCGCAACCTGCATCGGAAGCCACAGAAGACCAGGTTTAGCTCGACTTGTGGGCTCGCGTTAAAAGACCCTCATTCGAGCCGATCGACATGCCGTTTTTCAGTGACGTGAAAAACCGGGTGGACGTCATCTTCGGCGGCGTCAATCTTGAGACTTAGGCCCCCCCCCCCGCCCAGCGCCGTCCCCTAAAAACGCACCATTAAGTCCGGAGCCGACCAGAGCGTTATAAACTCATAGTCGAGCCCCACCTTCATAAACAAACACAAGCAGGAAACGCCAAGAATCCCGCGCCAGCCGTAGCGTGTCGGATTATAGGCCACGAGAAGCAGGAACTCGATGAACGACTTGTTCCAGGTCCGCTCTTGACGCCACAGGTAATAATCGAAAAACAGGATTGCGAACGGAAGAACGATAAAGAGTTCGAGCGGTATCATTGAAACAAGCCCTTGATCGATGGAAGCTGGCCTCGCAGAAAACCGCAGCCCCTAACGGCGGCCCGTCTGCCGGTCGAGGCGGTTTTGCACGGCAGGACGCCTTTCGGCTCTTTGTCCGAAGCCCGGCTTATCCGATTTCATTGGACTTTCACGAAAACCCTTTTGCGCTTGATCCTCGTTTCGATCCTTGCCCCATATCGGATTCTTTGTCCGTGTGGTGGGGTGTTCGGTTTTGCGAGACGGCGCATAGCCCTGCGGCACAGGGGCAGGATTTGCCCCTCTTCCACCGAAAAACATCAAAAGCGAAAGGCCCATCAAAACGAAGGCTGCGCCGATACCGCCGGCAATCAACGGAATACCGCGCGTCCCGTCGGCACGCTCCGCAGTCATCACCTCATCGAGAAGACCGGTGTGGACCATACGACCAATCGTCTCGCCTGTCCGTTTCGGCCCATTGGCCACGTCTTTTTCCCGCAGGATCACCACGCGCTCAGACCCGTTCGGATGGGCGAACGCCACGAGATAGCGGTTATCGATTTTAAGCGTTGCGGTGAAATTATTGAGCGTCTTCAGGCGTAACTCTGCAAGCAAACAGGGGACCCTGCCGGTATCCTTCGATTTGACGCCGATGAATTTCAATTCCCACCATTTCACGACACAGCGCTCTTCGACCCGCTCCACCGTGCCGGAAACAGCCTGAAGACGCGGCTTTTGCCCCTGATCGTGCAGAACTGCAGAGACGCCAAGAAGCGCAATCCAGAGTGCGAAGAAGCCAGAGCGCCAGAAGAGTTGCGCGAGCATGACCCGGCCGAGCCCACGTTTCATGGCATCCGGTGCGACAAACATCAGGCGCAGCGGCGTCATCCCGAAGAGCGAGCCTTGGTTTATCGGCAAGAAACACCACCAGATCACGAAAACCGGGATGATGAGCGCAATCACAATCGAAAAAACCGGCCGTGTGACTTCAGGCAGGCCGGTCGCCGGATTAAGGCGCATCGGCAAGGTTTCGCCAACGCCGATACCGTATTCGGCCATGGTCGACGTTTCGCCTTCTATCGTCAGGCGTTCAGACGTGCCGTCGTCTCTGGTGAAGACCACCTCATAGACGGCCTCACGCTTCACATAGCGGCCCGTCGCAATCGCCGCCCGGCGCGCCTCGGCACAATCGGAAAAGATGTCGTCTTTGATCGTGCAGGTTTCGCTGATTGAAACGATGCGCGCTTCGACCGGCTTGAAGGCGAGAAGCGCATAGACGTCATAGGCGACGATGAGCGACAGAATAAGCCCGATCCCGCCAAAGAGGATCTTGTGAAAGATACTAAAAAACATGCCGCCCCCGAGGCTTGCCAGTCAATAAATTGCCTTACCAATGGGATGAGGCTACGCGGCAAAGATCGAGAAAGCGTTCAGAAACAGGCTTAAGAGAGCGTAAGCGGCGGCGCGGTTTAACGTCTGTCCTCACCGAGCTCACACCGTTTACCCTTGCGATCTGGAGAGCCACTGCTCGATCAAGGCCGCAGCCAGGCAGCCGATCCCGGCGCCAAAGGCAATGAGGAGGCTTGTCATCTCCAAAACCGCCGCAAGCGAGCCGAGCGAAAGAGCGCTCGAGACGGCAAAGGTCAGGAAATAGGATGCGAAAAGGATAAGGACGTTCATCTGCCGGTTGACAATCCGAAACCAGGCCGGCCCGCGGCCCTGCAAACGCCGGATCAAAATGAGGGTTACAAGCGACGGGCCGAGCACGAAAAACGGCAGGACAACGAGGAGCGTTTCGATCTCGTAATTGCGGTAATCGTCACCTGTTTCGAGGATCCTGAGATATCCGAGCGCGCCTCCGGTGAAAAGGCCGAACAGGATTGGATGCCGCTTTTTGAAAAAATCACCCATGGCGCCGGGGAGTATAGCTCGGAAACGGGCGGAGCTCGTATGTAAGCTATTTATTGACATTTCTGAGCTGTGTCAGTATATAGCTTACATGGTTTCCTCATTTCGAAATCGTCAGTTATCCGCCTTATGGCGAGGAAAACAAACCAAGATTGATAGCCGATTTCACAAGCGCATTCTGACACGGCTTGATGCAATCGACACAGCAAATGCGGTAGAGGAGCTGAATCTACCCGGATACAAGTTTCACAGTCTGCAAGGGTTTAGCCCGACGCGCTACACCATCCATGTCAATGGCCCGTGGTGCCTGACCTTTGAGTTTTACGACGGCGATGCCCACAATGTGGATTTTGAACAATACCACTAGGATCTGACCAATGAGCGAGCACAAAGCCATTCGAAACCCTGACCGGTGCCCGAGTCATCCGGGGGCGGTGCTCGCCGATATTCTGGAGGATCTGGACCTGACTAAGGTCCAGATTGCCGGAATGCTCGAGATCTCGCGCCAGCAGCTCTATGATATTTTAAACGAACGCAAACCCGTTTCAGCCGATGTTGCCGGTCGGCTCGGACGTCTCTTCGGGAATGGCGCCGGGCTGTGGCTTCGGCTTCAGGCAAATTATGATGCCTGGCACGCCGACCGCGATAAACGGCTTTCCAAAATCACGCCGCTTCCGCGAGCCTCATAGACAGTACCGCGCTTCGGTCTGTCCGCAACTCTTCCTCCTGCGGAAGGCGGCCTAGCGGAAGCGGTTGCGAATTTCTGACACGATCAAAAGGACGACGAGAAGGATCGCGGTCGCCATATAGGCGACCGTGTTGATCACGAAGAAGACGTTCAGCATCTCCATCCCGTCTGCCGGAATTTCGCGGCAAAGGCCGGGTGCGTTCCTCCCGCCGCATATCTTCGAAAAGACCCAGAGAATGGTGAAGACGATCAGAAAATAAAGCCCGCAATATCGAAGGAGCTTGCGCGTCACAGCGCGTGTCACCTCGCCTGAAGCGGCAACGGCGATCAGCGGCGGAACGAAGAAGAAAAGGATCAGCGGGTCCATGGTCCTGGTGGTGGTCTTTGTTTTGCCATTTGTTATGGCCTGGGTTTGGGGGCGCCCGGTTGGCGGTCTCGGTGTTTTGCTCAAGCATCCATAGACAATATGACGCTCAGACGGAACGGGGGTCGTGGATTGAGCGGGCGCAGGTGGAGCTCGTTCGACGCTTGAGGTGAAGCAAGTTCTCCGGCGTGATGTCTACCGGCGTATGGCATCCCAAACCAGCAACATGATCTGGGAGACGCCAAAGAAGACCCAAATGCCGATGTAAGCCAAACCGTTCAAAATATAAACAGCCGAAAAGAAGTGCCTCGGGGACTGGGTGATCAGGCTTGGATTCGGATAGTCGACGAAAGCGGATGGATAAAATGCAGAAACGATCGGGGCCAAAGTGAAAACAGTCAGAAAATAGAGCCCGCCAAATCTGAGAAACTGGCGCATTACCCCGTGCTTGATGTCACGCGCAGCGACGACGGCGATGAGGGGCGGTACAATGAAGAGGAGGGCAAATATGTCCATGATGGCATTCGCCGGATCAATCGCCGGTATCGGGCACAGCTTTTCTCTCCCTGTTAGATAAGCACCCCGGCGCTGAGACGAAACGGGCTGCGCGGAATGGACTGACGCAGGCTCTCTCCGCCCGTTTCCCGGGCCCAGAATACAAAGGGGACCCGGGATCCAGTAAGATCTCTGCCGCGAAAAATGGACGGATGATTTGATGGATGTTGCATCAAATTGGACGGGGACGAGACGCTCGTATCTGTCAAAGCTCCAAAGCGTAGTGCTTGTCGCTCGTCCGCTCTGGACCCCGGCTTCCCGGATCAAGTCCGGGACAGGCGCTACCCGGGGAACGAAGTGGAAGGGCAAGGGGCTATGCGGTGGGCCTTTGTTTCAGAGGTCCGCTTGCCGGGTTTGAGAGAAACGATGGTCTTTGCCACAGCATTCCCGGGCCCAGAATACAAAGGGCCCGGGATCCAGAAGCAGGACCTCCGCTTGTTCAGAGTTGACCAGAATACATCATCCGGTGCGCAAGCGCCGGATTGCGCCCGTCCCGCCCCGCTCTTGGTGTTCTTGGGGGAGCGGGCGCAAACGCCCTCCTCCCCAAAAACGAAATGGGGAACGGGCTTGATCCTCTTATCGCGTTAAAAAAGCCGCCTTCTAAACGCCAATACCGCGTCCCGACAAATTGTTTCCTGCATGTGGGGAGCTTTCGCTGGACCCCGGCTCGAAGGCCGGGGATGCAATTGGTGGGTATGGGGCTATGCGGTGGGTATTTGTTTCAGAGGTCCGCTTGTCGGGTTTGAGAGAAACGATGGTCTTTGCCACAGCATTCCCGGGCCCAGAATACAAAGGGGGCCGGGATCCAGTAACGAGCAGTCCGCGTGGTACGGAGTGAGCTTTGGTGGCCGTCCGGTGCGCAAGCATCGGATTGCGCCCGTCCCGCCCCGCTCTTTGTGTTCTTGGGGGAGCGGGCGCAAACGCCCTCCTCCCCAAAAACGAAATGGGGAACGGGCTTGATCCTCTAATAGGTGCGGAGACAGAGGTTTGGTCTTCCCTGACCCTGTTCATCCCTCTCTGGCTTGTGCACGGTGCTGGTTTCAACTGGAATCCGGCTCGAGGGCCGGGGATGCCGTTGATAGTATTAGGCGACACGGCGAGCCCTGAATTTACCGCCCTCTTCGGATCCAAATCTTGAAGTGATAACAGCTCTCTCCACCCGTTTCCCGGGCCCAGAATACAAAGGGGGCCGGGATCCAGAACAAACGCACCGCAAATCACTTTGTGCCGGACCACACGCCAAGCCGTCCGAAGCGCCTCGCCGCTAACTGACCGAGGAACCGGCCGGACAGGAAGCTCATCGTCAAGGTGAGGACCAGAAGATTGCCACCAGTGAGAACGGCAAAAATTAGGAACAGCAGATAGCTAACAGTGACAATGGTGAACATAAGGAGGAGTAGCAGGACAGGACCCTCCAGCTCGATCCAGAAAAACGGGTCACTCAAAAGAATGAACGCCAAAAAAGCCAGGAAAACCGTGCTCGCTCTGCCGGTTATTGTCAGGGCCTGACTGAGCCTTGTTGAGGAGACCGGTTCGGCGTGCCAGAAATAGAAAAACGCTGGAAGAAACAAACAGACATGGGGCAAGGGGATCAGTCCTCCAAGGCCGAGGACCTCGGCTAAGGGCGTCAAAACCTCCCGCATCCCCTCACCGCAGAAACGTCCAATAGTAACACCGCCCGAGGAAGAACCCGGCAAGGATGGTCATGCCAAGGGCCATCAACGGGACGACACCGGCGGAAAATATGGAGAAAAACTCATAAGGATTGAGTATACCGAGCCCCGCGACATTCTGGCGTTGCCCCAGAAGGACCGCAAAAAGAGGCCAGATCAGGATGAAACTGATGCCCGCCATAACCGTAACGCAAACGGTCAGAATGGAGCGCTTGATGGGCCTGCGCCAATAGAAGAAAAACACACCGGCGGCGATTGCGACATGAAAGAGTGCAACATAAATCTCCCTGTCCATGATCCGTCAAGCTCTCCTATTTTTCGTGCCCGACACGCGGCATTAAGGCTCTTCAGTTGTAGATGATCGGTGCCTTTTCAGGAGAGCCAAGTGTTGTCAGATTTCTCATATCCGTGACATCGACCGTTACCTCGTCGAAAAACCGGATGAGGCTCTGGCAATCGCGGCGAAAGGATCCGCCCTCCGGATCGAGTGCAGTCTTCGGAATCGAGAATTCCACCGGCCATCCCATGTAGAGTGTTCGATGGCGGTAAAAGCGTTTGTCTGTCGGCCGACCGTTTTCGACGTCATGTCGGTGTTTTGCCAGAATTGTATCGCAGAGATTTCTGTGGCTTTCCCGGTCGCGGTTACCATTAACGTTTTGCTGGCGCCGGTTCTTCAATGTCACTGTAAGGACCCCGGACGCCAGGTCATCGTCCTCAAGCGCTTTCTTACCCGGAAGAACCGCACCGGTTTGCGGGTCGAACATCATGGAAAGGATAATGACCCTCGGTTCACCAATGTGATTGATTGCCAGGCTGTCATCCGTTCCAGCCGTAGAGCCAACAAAGACGGGCGCCAGTGCGAGCGTCCACGAACCGGACTTGAAGATCCCCTTCCTGACCCGCTCCCCGGGACCATACCAGAAGGGGCGTTCATTCCATTCAAAGCCGATCAGGCGCCTTGCGTGCAGTTTGAACTGAACCGGCGTCTCGTCATACGAGCGATTCCTGGTAAACCGGATTGCTCGAACCCGGTTAGATATTTGGGATTGCTGTGCGCGTTCGAAACCGCCGATGTTTATGGGGATCAGTGCATGAAAGAAGGCTGCCGTAGCAATGACCGGGGCCATTGCAAAAACAAGGTTTAATCGTTTCATTGCGCAATCCTTAAAGCGCCCACAGCTGGCGGGCACATTTATCGCATTAAAAAAGAAACTTACCTTCACCGGAAAAGGTTTTCGATTTGCCTAAACAGACCTTTGAAATGTCGGGATATCGGGCTAATCGCATCGGGACATGACACCGTAACTCTCAGGGGATTGATCGATCACTGGCGGGTCTTCTCACAAATTACAACGAGATCAGCCTGTTAATGCACCGCCCCAGAAGCCGTCCGGTGAGAAAACTCGATGTCAGTGTGATGAGCGGCAGGATGAAGCCGGTGACTGCGGAAAAGATGATGAACCACGCTGCCACATTGCCCTGTTCAGCCTGCTGGTGCTGACCGCTCATGACGATCACGAAGACACCGAATGTCAAAGGCAAACTCAGAACGCCAAGACCATTCAGGAGAGCGGAGATCACCGGAGCCCTACCGCTCTTCAGTGCATAAAAGACAAGCGCCGGGACGAGCACGAAGCAATGGAACAGAGCGATAGCCGTGCCAAGACCGTACTTATCGGCAACCTCTGCAAACACCAAACGCCCCCCTCATCTCACAACCTGAACACATGGTGGTAAAACCGGCCCAAGAGTCAGCCTGTGAGAAAACATGACATCATGGTAGCGGCCGGAAGAACGAATAAACTGAGCATGGACAGAAAGAGGAACAGCGGCGCCCCGCCAATGAAAAGAAACCAAAAGACGGCTGTTGTGACGGGCAGGCTCAACAGTCCAAGGATGCCAAGAACGGGCGCGATAAGCGGCCCGGACCTTTCACTTGAACAGTGATAGGCATAGGACAGAAGCAGCACCAAGCCATGCACGATCCCAGTGATGATGGCGAACACTGGATTATCGAAGGGTTCCAGTATCATTGCTCGATTTTCCTGTTTCATCAAAGCGCATAGACACAGCCCCGATTACCCGCCGGATTGGCCGTAAAGCCGTGCGGGCTTCCTGCGCCCTTCCCGCATATCGGTCGTGCCGATCCGCCTCACATCGGTCGCCGACACGATCATGCTTTCGAAGAAATCGAGGAGTTTTCCGCAGTGCCGTTCAATCAGCTGGCCTCCCTCCTTCGAGTTTGCGGTCTGAATGTGGAAAAGAACATTCCAACCGTGATAATGCATGCCGACGAAGTGATGCGCGCCCTGCCTTGTGGGCGTTCCCACCGTTTTATCATGCATTTCCAGCACGGTCTGACAGAGTGTCTCGTAGCTCTTCGGCAAACGGTCACCGGGTTTTCCGGGTGGCACATTGTAACTGGAGGGCCGAATAGAGAATTCGATGTGCGGCTGATCGATGGTTTCGCGCCCGATCGATTGAGGGACAATCTCACCGGAACCGCCGTCGATCATACCGGCTATCGTAACTGAGCGGAACGAATACCATTCTGCCTTCAACGGGTTACTGGTGACTTTCTGCTTGCTGATGATAAACGCCTTAGGGACGCGAAAAGTCCATTCACCTGACTTGTATATCCCTTTCTCGATCGGATCTCCGCGTCCCTGCCAAAAGCCCCTGCTATGCAAGGTTGCTCCGATCTTGTGGACTTGCCTAAGCGTGTGTGTGACCGGTGTCATATCCTTCGTTCTGAACTTCATGAAACGCCTGCCGATCGCATCCGTTCTATCGGACACGAGGGACTGGTCATAAATCGCAGGCCTCAACGGTTTTATGCCGGTGGGTAAATATGGCCGTGCCGGATCATATCCCGGTACGTTCTCGGCAAGCGTTCCGACATTCCTCATATCGGCGACAGACACGGTTATGTCGTCGAGGAACTCTTCTATTGTCGTGCAGTGCCGCCTTAAGAGGCCGTTCCCTCCTGGCCCATATGGCGTCATACGGAAATGAACGGGCCAACCGGAGTAAAAAACATCCAAGGCGTAAGTATGCGGCTTTGTTGAATGACCGCCGCTTTCGAGCTCTTGCTCCAGGTTATCAAGAACAGCCTCGCAAAGCGGTTTGGGCTCGACCTCTGCTTCGCTTTTGCCGTAGAAATTATGTGGCCTCGCATTCTTAATAAATACCGTGAATTCAAGCCGCGGTTCGACGATTGTTTCTGCGCCAATTGTCCGGGGGACAATCCTCCCTGTCTGATTATCGATGACACCTGCGAACCCGATAGTTTCCATCGGATAGGGATCAGTAAGGCCCCTCTTCCAACCCGTATGAGTCTTACGGACCACATAAGCTTCCGGTAAACGCACGGTCCACGTCCCGGATTTTTTGATCGTGTTTCTGATCGGTCTACCGGGGGTACGCCACCACGGACGCTTTTCGAAAACAATGCCAATCTGGCGGCGCATCGCCATCGTGTGGGTGACGGGGGTCATGTCTTGAGACCTGTGTCTGGTGA
>JBCDCU010000044.1:0-16277 GCA_039181265.1 Pseudomonadota bacterium
AAAAGCGCCGCATCTTCAATATACTTGCTCCAGGCTCCACCAGTCGCAAGAAACACGACATATCCGCCTGTCAAATCATTTGCAGTTACTGATTTCATTGCTGCACCCTTTGTGCTGTCCTGCCATCGCCTCTCGGCAGATCGCCACGTTTTTCGCCTGCCATAACTGGGCGGCCTTTTCATGGGACATAATCTAGGGGTGCAAGGCTTTGAAAACGAAGATTGGCGTTTCAAAGTACGCTCTCGGAGAGAAAAATATATCTCTCTAAGGCCAAATACGTGGAAATTTCGCAGAATTCGGTGGCTTTATCTCAGTGTGTGAGAAATCTTTTTCATAAAATCCCAACCCTGGGCAAGTTGATGGCGGCTGATGAATTCATCCGGCTGGTGCGCCTGATCGATCGAACCGGGTCCGCAGATGACGACTGAATACCCTGCAGTCTGAAATTGCCCCGCTTCTGTCGCGTAAGCGACTGCATGCTGGCCGTTATCGCCTGTTAATTGCCGTGCGAAGCGCTCGGCCGCTCCGTCATCTTCCGGTCTCAGGCCAGGGATCACATTTCCTCTTTTCAAGAACACGCCCGCTTCTGGATGAATCCGCTTCATTTCTGGTTCAACGACGGTTCGGATTCGGTCCTCATAACGGTTGAAGTAATCCAATGGATCTTCACCAGCGATCGTACGGATGTCAGTCACAATACGGCAATCCTTGGCGACGATATTGTGGGCCGTGCCGCCTTCTATAATCCCGCAGTGGATCGTGGAATAAGGCGGGTCGAATGGTGAATCCACATCAGCGCGCGCCCTATTCTCAAGCATCATATCTTCAAGATATGTAACGAGACGGGCAGCCGTCATCACCGCACTGACTCCTTGGTCGAGCTGGCATGAATGCACGGAATGGCCCGTCACACGTGTTTCGACATGGAGAATGCTCTTGTGACCTGTCACCACTTTCATGGATGTCGGCTCTCCGACAATGACAGCCATGGGCTCTGGAACATCATCGACCATTTTTTCGATCATGAACGGCGCGCCGACGCAACCGACCTCTTCATCGTAGGACAAAGCAATGTGAATCGGTCTTGATGGGTTCGATTTCAAGAATTCAGGAAGGATTCCGAGCGCCAGCGCACAATAGGTTTTCATGTCAGCTGTCCCGCGTCCGAAGTATTTGTCATCCCGTTCGGTCAGCGTAAACGGATCGCTTGACCAGTCCTGCCCGTCGACTGGAACCACGTCAGTGTGCCCCGATAATACGATCCCGCCTGGAACATTCGGACCAGCCGTCGCGAAAAGATTGGCCTTGGAACCGTCTTCGTTCGGCACCAGCGTGCTCTCCACGCCGAGCTTAGCGAGGTAATCGCGAACGAAATCAATGATTGCGAGATTGCTGTCGCGCGAAACTGTCGGGAATCCAATAAGCCTGGACACCATATCGAGGGGGAGGTCGGACATAGGGCACCTTTCTGTTCCTCATCCCTAGAGGTTATCGCGCGGATTGCAAAGGGTCACCAAAGATCCATCGCAATTGTACTGCCTCCGAGAGCCTTGCCTTTCGCAAAAACGCGAAGTGGTCTTGCGGTAAATCAGTGGCGTCCGGAGCCTTAAGTCTATTGGAATTAGCGATCGCGCTGATGGTATAGTAAAAGCCTATACGGAGAGAGGAGCCCGGTCTTTTCAATGGATTTCCCAGAACCGACAATGGCCGCCTGGCGTGCCGAAGCTGAAAAGGCGCTCAAAGGCGCTGACTTTCTCGAGACGCTCTATTCAAAGTCCGCCGACGGCATTGAAATCGCACCACTTTATGAGCAAAGCACACTAAAAGGCGCAATACCGGGTCGCGCACCCGCAACACCCTGGCGTCTTGTCCAGAAAATGGATCATACCGATCCTGCGGCCGCCAACAGTCATGCCCTTGACGACCTGATGAACGGTGCGACCGGTCTTGCCATGTGCTTTGCAGATGCTGAAAGTGCGCATGGCTTTGGTCTTGAATTGCTGCCCGAGACATTTGATGCGGCGCTCTCAGGGGTCGATCTCTCGGCAATCCATTTGCGACTGGAACCCGGTCCGCGCGGCAAGAGAACCCAGGAACTCTTCGCTGACTACTGCAAGCGTACCGGGCAGATCATTGAAAACCTCGATGTGAGTTTCGGTCTTGATGCGATCGGAGCCGTCGCCCATTGCGGTACGATGCGCTGGCCGTTCGAGGACATCCAGGAGCATATGCGCAACGAATGGCAGGCACGCATTTCCGATGGTTTTACCGGCCCGTTTTTCGAGGCGGATGGACGGATCTTTCACGATGCGGGTGCAAGTGAAGCGCAAGAATTGGCCATCACGCTTGCAAATGGCGTTGCCTTTTTCCGTGCGCTAGGTGCGCTTGGGGATCTCCGCAAAGCCGCGAATGCAATCGGATTCACACTGTCGGCAGACGCCGATCAATTCATGACCATCGCGAAGTTCCGGGCGCTGCGGCTCCTATGGCGCAGGATAGAAGAAGCAAGCGGATTGGAACGCAAACCAATCCGCATTCACGGCGAAACCAGTTTCCGAATGCTCTCAAAGAGCGATCCAAACACCAACATGCTGCGGATAGCATCGGCAGTCTTCGGAGCTGGTATTGGTGGCGCCGATAGCATCACCGTCACGCCGCATACCGCCGCCGCAGGGCTTCCAGCACCTTTCGCACGCCGTATCGCTCGCAATGTGCAATCGATGTTTTTGGAAGAATCCAACCTCTATCGTGTCTCGGACCCGGCCGCCGGTAGCGGAGCTTTCGAAGCTCTCACGGATCAACTGGCCGAAACCGCGTGGTCTCATTTCCAGGAGATTGAAGCCACAGGCGGTATCGACCGCGCTCTGGTGGATGGCCTCATCCATGGATGGATCGAGCAATCGAACGCGGCCCGTGCGCAGGCTCTCTCATCCGGTGAGAAAATCGTTCTCGGGGTCAGTCTTCACGCATTTGACGGAAGTGCCGACGCGAAAATACTCGACATCCCTCAGCGCCCGGAACTTGTCATTACCAAAGGGGCGCTTACAATCGAGCCGCTGAAACCGAAAACCGACGAAGCCCTTCTTGGAGAAGCGTCATGACAGCCATTCCGGATTTCACAAAGATCGCATGGCAAGCCGAGCGTAACGCACTCGATGAGACCGACCCCTGGATGACTCCGGAGGGCATCGCCGTAAAAAGTGCCTATGATCACACGGATCTGAGCGGACTTGGCGACATCGATACGAAGCCGGGGCTCGCTCCTTTCACGCGCGGCCCCTATCCGACAATGTACGTCCAGCGACCCTGGACGATCCGGCAATATGCAGGGTTTTCTACGGCTGAAGCGTCCAATGCTTTTTACCGGCGCAATCTGGCAGCAGGGCAAAAAGGCCTTTCCATTGCTTTCGATCTTGCGACCCACCGAGGCTACGATTCAGATCATCCAAGAGTGGCGGGCGATGTCGGGATGGCAGGTGTTGCCATCGATTCAATCCTTGATATGCGCGAGCTCTTCGACGGGATTCCGCTGGACCAAATGAGCGTCTCAATGACGATGAACGGAGCCGTCCTCCCCGTTCTCGCCCTCTTTATTGCGGCAGGCGAGGAACAAGGCGTCTCTCAAGCTGCGTTGTCCGGTACGATCCAGAACGACATTCTTAAAGAATTCATGGTGCGCAACACCTATATCTACCCGCCGCAACCTTCGATGCGCATCATTGCCGATATCTTTGCCTATACATCGGAGCATATGCCGAAATTTAATTCGATTTCGATTTCCGGCTATCACATGCAAGAGGCCGGTGCGACAGCAGACCTCGAACTCGCTTATACGCTCGCTGACGGTCTGGAATATATCAAAACCGGTGTCGAGGCTGGCCTCGATGTTGACCGTTTTGCCCCCCGTCTTTCGTTCTTCTGGGCAAACGGCATGAACTTCTTCATGGAAGTCGCCAAGATGCGGGCAGCCCGGTATTTATGGGCAAAGCTTGTCAAGGAGCGCTTCGAGCCCAAACAAACGCGGTCACTCTCTTTGCGTACCCATTGCCAGACGTCAGGCTGGTCACTTACCGCACAGGATGTCTTCAACAATGTCGGGCGCACGGCCATCGAAGCCATGGCGGCGACCCAGGGCGGCACACAATCACTTCACACAAACTCGCTCGACGAAGCCCTTGCCCTTCCGACCGATTATTCGGCCCGTATCGCCCGCAACACGCAGATTTTCCTGCAACGCGAGAGCGGAACCACACGGATCATCGATCCGTGGGGTGGTTCTTGCTTTGTCGAAAAGCTCACTTTCGACCTCGCTGAGAAAGCTCTCGCCCACATTGAAGAGATTGACGGGCTCGGCGGTATGGCACGCGCGATTGAGGCTGGAATCCCGAAACAGCGCATTGAAGAGGCTGCCGCAAGGACGCAGGCCCGTATCGACACTGGCGGTCAGACGATTGTCGGCGTCAACAAGTATCAAGTCGAGAACGATGAAGCGATTGACGTTCTCAAAGTCGACAACAACAAGGTGCGCGCCGAGCAAATCGCCAAACTGAAAGCACTTCGCGCTGAGCGCGACGAGAAAGAAACCCGTGCGGCCCTGGAACGCCTCACCAAAGGGGCGGAAGGATCTGAAAATCTTCTGAGACTCTGCATCGAAGCGGCACGCGCAAAGGCGAGCGTCGGTGAAATGTCGGACGCCATGGAGAGAGCCTTCACACGTCATAAGGCGCAAAGCAGAGCGATCAGCGGCGTTTATAGAAACGCCGCGCTCTCACCTGAGCAGCTTGATCAGGTGGCATCAATGGTGAATGTCTTCAAAGATAATGATGGCGAAAAGCCCAGGATTTTGGTCGCGAAAATGGGCCAGGACGGTCACGATCGCGGACAAAAGGTCATTGCTTCCGCCTTCATGGATATCGGATTTGATGTCACCATCGGCGACCTCTTCGCAACGCCCGAAGAAGTCGCCGACCAGGCGGTCGCCGAGGACGTTCACATCGTCGGCGTGTCATCCCTTGCCGCTGGCCATTTGACGCTTGTGCCAGCGCTCAAGAAAGCACTGGAAAGCCGTGGACGCAGCGACGTCATGATCGTCGTTGGCGGCGTTGTTCCGCCGCAGGATTACGCTGAACTCATCGCCGAGGGTGCTGATGCAATCTTCCCGCCCGGCACAGTCATTTCCGAGGCCGCGGAAAAATTGGTCGGAGACCTGAACGAGCGGCGCGGCTATCATCAAAAACCGCTCGTGCACTATCTGGAGCGAGACAAAGTCAGCTAGCAATCCAATGGGCACGAATAAAGGCCCGTCTGGCCGTGCACTGCCGGTTAGAATTGCGATGTGGCAATCTGGTTTTTTGCCACCCGATCACGGTGCCGAGTGGTGGTATCACCACCGCTCTCAGGCACCGTTTAGCCTTGCAACACGATACGTTGCCGTGTCACCTCACCCAGTCTCGCAAGGCTATCTTCCCATGCGGGATTGTCCTTAGCTTAAAAAACCCGACTTACGTTCGCCAAGCGAAAACTGCTCTTTGAGGGCAGTTTTAGCACCTATCCACGCGTTCTTAACAGGGACGGTGGAAAACCATCTGGAAGCCAATTTGAGTTAAGTATTTTCAAGACCAATGGATACCGAAGTATTTGCTGTGAGGGCGCTCGCAAGACAACGAATTAAGAACTCAGGTTAACAAAAAATAAACAGGAAATCTCCTTACTTTTCAGTGCCTTAAATGAATTTCAAGACTAGTCAGTTGAAAAGTAAACCTGATGTATAACTGAATGCAATAAAACTAGGCATTTCACTTCAAAAATTTTTTAGGAATTGGCCGCACCTTGCGCGCGAGGGCAGCGAGATAATGACCAAATCACTTAAGAGAATACTGGCCAAAGCGACTCCCAAGAAACGGGACCGGATACTGAGTTTCGTTGCAGATGTGTGCAGCGAATGCGGTACCGCGATGAACGACGACCAGATGCTCTTGATGTCGCGCATCGCCGAAGAGACGATGAATTCTTCCCAGGAGCAGACAAAGGTAAAAGCTGCCCGCATCTTCGCGATCCTCCCAAACACGTCGGTTAACTTGATCAGTCAACTGGCCGTTGACAGTTACGGAGTCGCCGATCCGGTTCTGCAGTATTCGCAACTGCTTTCGGACGACGATCTTGTTTATATCGTCAAGACAAAATCGGACGAACACAGACTGTCGATTGCAAAGCGGGACAACATCAATCCGTTCGTTACCGACAGCCTCATTGAATACGGAAACGATGTTCATCTGATAACGCTCGCGAAAAACATGGGGGCCCGTTTTTCCGTAAACGGCTTTAGTATCCTTGCTGAGAAAGCTTTACAGGAATCTCTCCTTTGCGAAGCGCTGAGTTATCGTGGCGACATGCCCGTCGACGTTGCAGTCTCGCTGATGAGCCACCTGAGCATGCCCCTTACCGTTCGCCTGAGGGGCACGATCGAGACAACTCAAAACGTCACTCTCGCGCCTCGCAGCAAGAAGCAACTGATCCTTGCTCGTGAGCAAATGAAATTCTCCAATCTTGCCAAAGACTGCATTGACGCTGTTTTGTCAGGAAAGAAGACGGCCAATGAATGCACCTTGATGCTCTGTGCGGAAGACAAGGCAAAGGATCTATGTCAGTTCATTGCCGGCATTGCCGAACTGAACGAGACTATAGTGAGTGGCGCACTCTTCAAGGTAAACGGCACAAAGCTCACCCAAATCTGCAAGATGATTGATCTTTCAAATGTCGCATTTGAGGAAATTTCGATGTTGCGGCTTCGCAGAATGCGCCTCCCGCTTTCCCAAGCGAAGATCCTTTGCGGGCAGTATGAAGTGTTAACTTTTTCAAGTGCTCAGCGCGCCATCCGGGCTCTGCATGGTTCGCTCAACAACACGGCATTGCGGTTAGAGCAAATGAACCGTGGAGGTCTGCGCTCAACCGGCACGTAACCTCAGTGACGTCTCAAGAGAGCTTCTAGCGCTCCGAGAAAGCCCGATCATAAGAGCGCAGGATTGGTTTCAACAAGTAATGAAGAACCGACTTCGAGCCGGTCGTAACACTCGCAGTTACAATCATCCCTGCCGACAGTGGGAAAGTCCGATCGCCATGGCTGACGGCGTTCTTCGTCAAGCTGATCTGTCCCTTATAATATTTCTCGCCATCCTGACTTTCAAACGTTGTCGGGGAGATTTCCCGCAAGGTTCCTTCGATACGTCCGAAGATTTCAGGATCAAATGTCGAGATCGTAATCTCGGTCGGAAAACCCACTGCAACGTGCCCAATATCCTTCGGCAGAATCCGAACTTCAGCTTCAACTGACGTTTCAAGCGGGACAATTTCAGCAACAATGTCACCGGGGCGGATGACTTCGCCTGCCCGTTTCGCTGCCAGACTTTGAACCCGGCCGCTCCTTGGCGCTTGAATGGCAAGACGCTCGACACGGTCACGTGACGACGTCAACCTTTCCCGGAGTTCCGCCATTTCAGCGATTGCCGCGAGCAACTGGTCGGACCATTCTTCGCGTTTCGCGTTCTTTGCCTGGACGGCTTCGTTCTCAATTTCAAGAATTCCCGCCCGCGCAGATTCAATAGAGCCATTCAACTGGGCCGCTTCAGCGCGAACATCTTCGAGCTGACTTTTCACCTGAAGGAGATTTGCGCGTGACGAATACCCCTGCTGAAGCAACTTTCTTTGAGATGCCAGGCGCTCTGAAAAGATCTCAATCTGTGAATTGACCGCGTTGAGTTCGTTGAAACGCGCTGCAATATCCGCATCACGTTGTTTAATCCTCGCATTGAATACACGCTCGGCTGCGGCGATCCCTGCGACTTCGCTATCGAAGAGCAACCGCTGATCCTGAGTATCCTGCGGGTAGCTCGCCTCAAGTTCACCAAAGTCGGGGTCTTGATTTTGAAGGAGGGCAACGAGGCGCAAGCGGCGCAACTCGAGAAGATCCAGCCTGACGCGCAGTTCATTGAAATCGCCCGATCCACTCTCTTCTCTGAGCAAGACCAGAGTGTCCCCTTTTTCCACGCTGACACCTTCGGAAACGAGCACCTCGTCGACAATGCCGCCTTCAAGATGTTCGACTGTGATCGTGGAACCTACCGGGATGATCTCACCCTGTGCACGCGCAACCTCGCGCACCGGAGTGTAGGCTGCGAGCATGACGAGGATGATGATAAAGAAGCAGATAATCCAGAGGATACGACGAAACGTTCCGTCCCAATAACCACCCTCGATCTCAAGGGGTAGGGACAGAGTATCATCTTCACTCAACGGATCTTTTACGACCGCCACTCTTTGCACTCTCTACAGATACCATTACAAAAGTCACACAAATCCTTTTAATTTGAATTAATTTTTAAGGATCTGCGTCTACCGAATCGTGATTGAACACCGCGCCTAAGCTGTTTGCGCCGTCTTCATTGCTTTTGCCCTTAAGAACACATCGGGCGTGTCGTTAAAGGCAATAATGCCCCCTTTCAGGAACAGCACCCGGTCTGCCTTCGCGATCAATTCGTCATTGTCGGTCGCCACGACAACTGTTGCATTCCCGCGCAGATTTTCAATCTTGTCGAACAAAGCGGTCTTCTCAAACGAACCCATGTAATCGGTCGGAGAATCAAGCAGATAGATATTTGACTTCTTCACGAAGGCCCGCGCGAGCGAAATTGATTGCTTAAGAGCGTTTGGCAGTTCTGCGAGCTTTTTGCCTGTCAACCGGGTCTCGATTCCATCCGGGAATTGGCGGTGCGGTAGCCAAATTCCTGTATCTGCGAGCGCTTCTTCGATTTCCTGGTCGGTCGCAGAGGGGCTTGCCAGGCGAATATTTTGCGCAAGTGTTCCGTAGAAATAATCTTGGCGTTGCGCGACATAGCCGACCGTCGTGCGCACTTCCTCGATATCAAGTTGCTGAAGGTTGAGACGGTCGATGAAGACATTTCCCGTCTGCGGCTTGTAGAGACCGAGAACGAGTTTCAAAAAGCTGGACTTGCCGCTCGCTGCATCACCGGTGATAGCAACGACTTCGCCAGCATTAATCCGAACTGTAAGGCCGCGGAAAACGGGATCGCCCGTTGAGCCATAGCGGAAGCTCACGCCCTGGAAAATAATGTTCCCCTCGTAGTTACGCCGAAGGGTTGGTGCTTTTGTATCTTTCCGCTCCAGGGGGAGCGACATCAGAATATCAGCTTGACGGGCGGTCTCCGCAAATTGCCCGATCCGGTTCATACTCAAAAATGCGGTCTGAATCGGAGACAAAACGCGCCAGACAAACATCATCACCGCGATCAGAGCACCGATCGAGAGCTCGTTGTGCATGACGAGAATCGATCCCACCCACAGCGTGAGTACGCCGGCCACCATAACGAGCGCCTGGGCGAGCGTATGCATGACAGTATCGAAGAATTGCGCATCGAAGCGCCGGTGACCGAATACGGAACCGAGTTCATTCCAACGTTTGATCCAGACCTCTTCCCCGCGCAATTGCCTTATGCTTTCTCGCTTGTTCACGGTCTCGATGAGCAGGTTTTGATGCAGGTGCCTGGCGCGCCCGGTGTTCAGAACATTGCGTCGCGTGATCGGCATGGAGATGGCGCCAAGAATTGCGAAAGCCACCGCGAGCCCTAGCGGAATGATCGCCAACAACGGATGGATAAGAGAGATTGCAATAACAAAGACAATCGTAAAGGGAAGATCGAGGACTGCGCTCACAAGGTGACCGGTGAAAAAGGTCTGCACGTTTTCAAACTGCCTTAGGCGAACAATCTGCTGACTGATCGAGGCGCTTTCAGTCATATTTATCGGCAAACCCAGAATGCGTTTGAATCCTTCGATCAGAAGCTGCGTGTTGAACCGCGCCCCGACATAGGCAATGAGTCTGGAGCGTATGAGCCGGAGATAAAGCTCAAGCGCTAGCGTCAGCACCATCGCCGCTAAGAACAGTTTCAGCGTGTCGTAAGACTTTGATCCGATGACGAAATTATAGACGTTCATCGTAAAAATCGGCGTCGCCAACGCCAACAGATTTGCAATGAAAGTGAGACAGATCACCGTCAGCAGTTTGCCGCCGAATTTGCGAAAGCCATCATAAAACCAGCTGATCTTGCGGTTTCGCCCTTCGTAAATGCTCGTGTCGGGCTTTTCGAAAACACAGAGCTTGAAGCTTCTTTCCAGATAATCTGCTTCGCGCACCCGGCCTGTCGCGCCGTCGTAGACAAGAAGCTTGCCGTTCGAAGAAAGCTTAAGCGCAACCGATGGAAGCCGTTCGTCGTCGATAATTAAGCACGGCAAACGGTTCGGCAGGAGATTGCCTTTGATTTTGACGGTTCGCGTCAGGAATCCGAGATGGTGCACCGTACCCCTAAATGTCGAAAGATCGTTGAATTTCCTGAAATGCGGCATCGCCTGCATGATATGGCGCTCTTCGCCAGGCCATTTCATTTCGGCGAGTATCGCGCGCAGGCACCGTTCGTAAGGGGTACGCGCGTTCTGGTCGTGTCGATGGAGGGCTGCTGAAACCTCTACCTCACTATTGGTATCACTGGTGCTTCCGGTGCTTAGAGGCTCAAACCGAGCGTCAGACGTACCCGTTTCCAAAGCCAGGTCTGCGTCGAATTCCGCAAGGCGATCATGCGGTAATTCCGACTTGGATGCGTTGCGCGCGAACTCCTTGTGTAACTTTTCTATGAGATTCAGCTTGGACTTCGCGTCCTGGGGCATGGTGTCTGGTAGCGACAAAGGCGGTGGGCTGTCTGAGGATGGCTCGCTTTGACCCTCAGAGGCGTCTGATTTTCCGTTTTCCTCGCCGTCAACTGAATCGGAAAGATCCGACGTTGCAGCGTCCGATGGCGCTTCGGATTTGTTCTTTTGCTCGCCATCGCCCGATCCTTCAACGGCCTCCGCTGCGATCTTGTCCTCGGATGCCGGAAGACGATCTTCCGTCTGGCTACCATCATCCTCTGGCTTCCGTTCCATCACGACACCTCGCGGGCGGATGATAGGTTATCGGCATTCATGACCTCTTCGAAAGCGGCATCCTGGGCTTGTTCTTCTGCATCAAACGCATCAGCGCTGAAAGCCCGCTCTTCTCGGCTGATCGCTTCACGATAATCATCGTAACTGTCAAAAACCTGGAAACCGCTGCGGTCAACTTTCAAGATCCGGTCTGCATGGGCGATCAGGTCTTCCGACGAGGTCGAATAGACGATAGTCATCCAGCCACGCACCTGATCGATTGCACGCATCAGAGATATGCGGCCTTTGTCATCCAGCCGGCCCTGAGGTTCGTCCATGAGCCAAAAAACGGGCTTTTGAGCAAGAACACGGGCAAGCAGGATCCGCTTTATAAAGCCGGCCGGAAGCGTCTCTGAGATACCCTGACCAAGTGGCGTGTCATATCCGTTCGGTAATTGGTCAATCTCCCCTTCGAGTTCGACAAGATTGGTCGCCCAGCGCACGGTTTCCGGTGATGCGCCATGTCCAAAGAGGCTAATGTTGTCGAAAATCGTTCCGGCGAAGATTTCTGTGTCCGGCCCCGTCAAACCAACGCCGTGCGCGTTCATTCGCCGGAAGTCATAGGCCGGTATGCCGTCAATCGATACCTTTCCGAATGGAGGTTCCATCAGCCCGGCCATACTCTTGATCAACGTTGTCTTCCCGCTGCCGTCAGGCGCAACAATTGCCACAACCTCACTGGGTTCAATTGTGACCGATAGCGTATCTTTTCTCGTCAAGCCGATATCGGCATTGACCGCAAAGTTTTCTATCTGCACTGCAGGAATCGATGCCTGTGTGTTGACAACCTTGCGATCGGGAACATGATTGATTTCTATGAGCTTTGCGATTTCATCAATCGCGAGGCGCGCACTCTGAAATTCGTTCCAGGTGCTCGCAACGCGAAGGATCGGCTGGACGGCACGTCCAGACAAGAGCGAACAGCAAGCAAGCGCCCCAATCGTCATGTCGCCGCGGACTGCAAGCACAGCGCCGGTGCTCACCATGGCAATCATCGTTCCATTTCCAAGTAGGCCTGCGAAGGTCTGGCCTTGCATGGCGGTCTTGATAATTTCGTAGTGCAGTTGTGCGTTGGTTGCCTGTAGGCGTTCGAAACGGCGCATAAGAAGGGGTTCGGCCGCCTGGGCCTTCATTGTCAGGATGCCTGTCAATGTCTCAGCGACAAAATCATATATGCGCGCTTCGTGTTCCTCCTTTTTCTCAAGGAGCTTCTTGTAATCGCGGCTTGAAACAATGGTGATGAAGCCGAACAGGACGAGGATCGCGAGCGGTACGACTACGAGCCAGCCGCCAATCAGTCCGAGGACGCCGAGGAACAGGAAAGCAAATGGAAGATCGACAAACATCAATCGCGATTGGCCACCGTAAAAGTCGGCAATCCGATTTACATTGGACAGTTTCTCGATTGTTTTCGAGGGCAGCGTCTCGGCAAAGGCGCCACTTGGCGCGAAAACAAAGCGCGACATCAGATCCTGCATGATGGCCTTTGTGAAACGGGTCGCTGCCCAAGCCATAATATAGGATCTGGCCATCCGCAGCACCGCCTCGACCGCCACAATTGCTATCAGTCCGAAAATCATCAGCGCGAACGTTTCCATCGCCATATTCGGAATGATGCGGTCGTAAACCTGAAGGATCGCAAGCGGCAAAGCGAGCCCGAAGAGGTTGATCATGACGGATGCAACAAGGACCGAATAGGGAAGGCGTAAGACCCGCGAAAAAGGGATGCCGCGGCGCTCTAATCCTGACGGAGACAATTCATGCATAACAGCTGAAATGCCGACTATCGGAGACACTAAATTGTGCAAGAACCCGCCAGATCCCGCAGCAGTTTCACCCGCCTTCTTCGCGTCTTTCTGGGGGATTTTAGAGCTCGCAGGTGAGGGGCCGCCGGCACGTGGTGCGGCGTTAACGTTCCCTGTCGGTGCGACCGTTTCGCGCCGCGATTTCGGCGCACGCCCAATTCCCATTTGACCCGGATCGTTAATAACACCTTAACTGACGTCTTAGGATTAGATTGAAGAACTTAAAATAAGGTCAAGAAACGCCCGAAATCATGGGCGAGTCTGAAGTCGGTTAAGGTATTCGTTAAGGAACCGGCTCAAAATTTCCGAAAATACCAGCCACTCATCCGTCGTGTTAATTCTGTCCAGATGAGTCATGCCTACATTCTGCATGCCGGATTCTGTCGGCAGTATATGTAATTGAGGCGTGACACTATGGCTGATGATCAAAATTCCACAATCCGCTCCGAAGGCGCAGCGGCGGGAACCCGCGATCAGGATCAATTGCCACGGGCGAATGATTTCGTCCTGAACGACAAAGAGACCAGTCGTCCGGACGCGGATGGCGGCGGTGTGCTTGTCGGGAGCGCGGCCAGCTATGAGACCAACGCCGACGGTACCAACACCCAGGAGTTGCCGAACGAGCAGTCGGACGATGCGTCGACACTTGACCTTAAAGAGCCGAACGACGTCGTTGAAACCTCATTCGTAGAGGATGACGACCCATTCGGCACGGAAGCTCGATCGATTGGAACTCTACAAACCAGCTTTGTAACCGATCGGGTTCTGTCCCGTGAGGACAATCTCGACGGCACGGAACCGCTTATCCTCAACGAGCTCGAAGGCGATGAGACCTCAGAGCAAGGCGACGAGATCCTGGGTCCGGACGCTGTTGAAAGCCAGGGTGAATTCGGAAGACGGGAAGGCGCTGAGCGCGAAGGCGAAGAGGCGGTGCAAGACCGTGTGACAACTGCCCAAGGTGCTGCAGGCGCTGTCGAGGCGACTGATGAAGACGGTGTTAGCGATGGAGACGCCGGTTTCGATCCATCTGAAAGCGATCCGGAACCAGAAGTCCTTGCTCAGACAGAAAGCCAATCAGGCAGCATCTTTGACGAAGAACCGGCTGGTGAAGGCGAGCCGGAAGCAGCTGATGAACCGGTTGAGGCTGACGCTTCCGCTGGTGACGAGCCGGAGGCGCCCGAAGCCTCGCTCCCGCCAATGATTGACCGCAATTCCGACCTGGAGATCACCGGAACCGAGGGAGATGACACACTCGAAAGCTTCCGCGGCGACGACACGATTTTCGGACTTGGCGGCAACGACACGATTTCGGCTGATCGTGGCAACGATACACTCGATGGCGGCGACGGCAACGATTCCCTGTTCGGAGGCCGTGGAAACGACACGCTCTTCGGCGGGTCGGGTGACGATTCACTTTTTGGCGGATCAGGCAACGATGTGATCGATGGCGGGACCGGTTCCGATACGATCGACGGCGGATCCGGACGCGATACCATTATCCTGTCCGGTGACGAGACCGGCACGACGGTTGATGGCGGCAGTGGCCGGGACACAATCGTTCTGGAATCGGACACCACGGTCGACGATTTCGACCCGGACCGGGTTGAGCGTATTGATACAAATGGAAACACGCTCTTCGGCACGGATGACGATAACCGGATCGATCTGACCGGAGTCAGTCAGACGGGCGGCAATGAGGTCGTTATTGACGCGGGTGCGGGTGATGACACCGTGACCGGTACAAGACAGGCCGACACACTCTTTGGCGGTGACGGGGCTGATACGCTCGACGGCGGAAGCGGCGCTGACACAATCGATGGCGGGATCGGCGACGATGCCCTTGTCGGCGGAGGAGGTAGCGATACCCTCGACGGAGGTATCGGCAACGACCAGCTCTTCGGTGGATCCGGCAATGATGTGATTGACGGTGGCGAAGGCGCGGACACGATCGACGGTGGATCAGGTTCCGACACCATTATTCTTTCCGGCGACGAGAGGGGAACGACTGTTGAAGGCGGTAGCGGAACCGACACGATCGTTCTCGCATCGGACGTTACGGTCGACGATTTCGACCCTTCCAACGTCGAACGCATCGATTCAAATGGAAATACCCTTTTTGGCACCGACGATGACAACACGATTGATCTCACCGGCCTAAACCAGATCGGCGGCAATGATGTCGTTATTGATGCGGGTGACGGCAACGATGAAGTCTCCGGCACGATCAGAAACGATACGCTGATTGGCGGCGAAGGCGCAGACACCCTGTTTGGTGGCGGCGGCAGCGACACGCTCGATGGCGGCTCCGGAACAGACGAGATATTCGGTGGTTCAGGTAACGACGTCATCGACGGCGGCACCGGAGCCGATCAGATCGATGGCGGTAGCGGCGCAGATACAATTATCCTGTCCGGTGACGAACGAGGCACGACCGTCGACGGCGGCTCCGGAACTGACACGATCGTTCTTGCATCCGATGTGACAGTCGACGACTTCGATCCTGTTAATGTTGAGCGTATCGATACGAGAGGTAATACGCTTTCCGGTACCGAAGACGACAACACAATCGATTTGTCGGGCTTGTCTCAAACCGGCGGGAATGAAGTTGTTATCGATGCGGGTGACGGCGACGACACGGTCACTGGTACCAATAACAACGACACGCTTCTCGGCGGCGAAGGTGCCGATACGCTTTTCGGTGGGAACGGAAACGATACACTGGAAGGCGACCTTGGCAATGACGAGCTGTTCGGCGGCTCAGGCAACGATGTCCTGAATGGCGGCGAAGGCGACGATCAACTTTTCGGCGGTTCCGGCAATGACACCATTGACGGCGGAACCGGTGCCGACACGGTCGACGCCGGCGCGGGATGGGACAGAATCATTCTATCCGGCGATGAAACCGGCACGACAATCGATGGCGGCAGCGAGACCGATACAATCGTCCTTGCGTCCGGCGTGACAGTCGACAATTTCGATCCTTCCAACGTCGAACGGATTGAATCCAACGGCAACACGCTTTTCGGCACCGACGATGACAACACGATCGATCTTGGCGGGCTTAGCCAGGTCGGCGGCGATCCGGTCGTCATTGATGCCGGCGCAGGCGACGATACCGTCACCGGCACCACGAGCCACGACACACTCATCGGTGGTGAAGGTGCCGACACCCTCACAGGTGGAAGCGGCAACGATACACTCGATGGCGGCTCTGGAAACGATCAGCTTTTCGGTGGTGTGGGATCGGACTTCATTGACGGTGGAACCGGCGCAGACACAATTGATGCCGGTGAGGGTCACGACACGATTGTTTTGTCCGGTGACGAGATCGGCACCACGGTTGAAGGCGGCGAAGGATCCGATACCATCGTTCTCTCATCCGATGTGACGGTCGACGATTTCGACCCGTCCGGTGTCGAGCGCATCGATACCGGCGGAAACACG
>JBCDCU010000045.1:0-16208 GCA_039181265.1 Pseudomonadota bacterium
GGGCGCCTGTTGGATCCGGATTCCGTGCGGCGAGGGTCCGTTCTGGTCTATGTTGATCCGATCTTCCCGGAACATCGGGATTTGCTGCTCGATGGCAGCGGCTGCATCGTGCAGACTTATACAAGCAATCTGGACGGTGCTGTGGGCCACCTCATCGCAGCAACCGGCGTCGTGAAAGCCGTCGGACTGCGTTTGAAAGTTTGGGGTATCATTCTTTCCGGCATCGGCCTTGTCGGGAACGGACACTAGGCGGGTTGGGACACGTCCAACATCAGGTTTTCGCCTGTTTTTGCAGTGCTGCTTCGTCGCTCTGCATCAAACCCTGGGTCGCGGCTCCGATCCAAGATGAGGGTATGCTGCGAGCAATCGCCGATTTTTTTAACTTGCATCAATTACTCAACAAAAGGATAAGGCTATCCGGTAGGAGTGTCTCCCCTCGGTGAACAGGAGAGCGGCGGGCGCAGACTTCGATCTTTCGGAATGAATGGATTAAGGAAATCCATTAGATGACCCTGCTTAGCAGAGACGACATGACCGGCCCGGAGCTTCAAGCCCCCCAGTCGAAGCGGCGGCTTTTTAAGGTTGGAAGCACGATGGGTATCCTCAAGGGTGTCGCACTCGGTGCAGCAGCGCTTTGTATCCTTCCAATGCTTGCCGTCGCGATTGCTGCCGCCTTTGCATCGACGGATACGCTCGCCCATCTCGCCGATACCGTCCTACTTCGCTACACGCTGACGACGCTGACCCTCATGGTTCTGGTGGCGGTGGGTACCGCAATTATCGGGACAGGAACCGCCTGGCTAGTGACTATGACGCGGTTTCCAGGATCGCGTGTCTTTGAAGTTTGTCTGGTTCTTCCATTCGCGTTTCCGGCCTATGTGCTTGGCTACGCTTATACCGATTTCCTTGATCATCCAGGTGCGGTGCAGACCGCTCTTCGCGACATTACCGGCTGGGGGCCGAGGGATTATTGGTTCCCGGAAATCCGCAGTGTCGGTGGTGCCGCACTGATGCTCATTCTGGTGCTCTACCCTTACGTCTATCTCCTCGCGCGGTCAGCCTTTCTTCGCGAATCCGCGACAACCAGTCAGGCTGCGCGGACATTGGGGTGCAATGCGTGGCAGGCTTTTTTCCGGGTTTCGCTTCCAATCGCCCGCCCGGCCATCGCGGGAGGGGTCCTGCTTGCTGTCATGGAAACGATCGCCGATTTCGGCACCGTGAGCTATTTCGGTATCCAGACCTTTGCGACAGGGATCTATACAAGCTGGTTCTCATTTGCCGACAGGGGCGGGGCAGCGCAACTCGCTTTGTGTCTGCTCGGATTCGCACTCACGCTTATCGTGCTTGAACGTTTACAACGTGGGAGGGCGCAAAACTACGATACCGGCAAGAAGTTCATTTGGCTCGACCCTGTGGAGCTGACCGGAGCATCAAAGTGGTTGGCATTTGCCTTCTGCCTGTTCCCTGTCCTCCTCGGCTTCGTCCTGCCGGTTTTTCTTCTCTTCGAAATGAGTCTTGGATCAGAGCAGAACCTCTTCTCCGAGCGCTATTACGAGTTCATTGTCAATTCGCTTATTCTGGCCTCGACAGCCGCGTTTGTTACCGTGATCGCGGCGATTATGCTCGCCTCGTATCAGCGGTTTGAACCGGGCGTTCTTTCGAACAACGCAAGTTATCTGGCGCGGATTGGATATGCCGTTCCCGGTGGTGTGATCGCTGTTGGTTTGCTGGTTCCCTTCGCTCAGATCGATCACTGGATCGACGCATTCTCCGAACGTTGGTTCGGGGTTTCGACGGGACTCCTCTTCACTGGAACGATAACGCTCCTCGTTATGGCTTACATGGTCCGTTTCATGGCTGCGGCTTTCAAGACCTATAATGGGGGCCTAGCGACCGTTAATCCGAACTTCGATCTCGCGGCAAGGGCGATGGGCAAGGGGCCGTTTGGTCTGTTGCGCCATATTCATATACCGCTCCTGCGTGCCTCTGTCTTAACAGCCATGTTGATCGTCTTTGTCGATGTGATGAAGGAACTCCCGGCGACCCTCATCATGCGGCCGTTTAACTTCGACACACTGGCCGTTCAGGCCCATCGCCTCGCGGCCGATGAAAGGCTGGAAGGTGCTGCGGTACCCTCGCTTGTGATCGTTGTGATCGGGCTCCTCCCGGTTATCCTGCTCTGCCGTAATCTTGTGAGACGCCACGAGGAAGCATCAGATGGTGAGCAAAAAACTCCCGCCGATGGGGCGGGAGTTCCTGTTGGTTTGTCTAACCGGTAAGCGGATTGTGTTCGTTGCGCGGGTCTATTTCCAGCCCGCTTCGTTCAAGAGCTTCTGAGCTGCCGGAACGTTTTCGGCAATCTTTGACGCATCGATGTCATCCGGTTTGAAGAAACCGAGTTTTGCGACCGAAGGGCTGATCCCGACCCCCGGGACCGCCGGATATTCGTCATTTCCTGCGGAGAAATATTCCTGTGCTGGAGCCGACGCCAGATATTCCAGAAACTTGATCGCATTGTCTTTGTTTGGCGCGTGGGCCGCGACACCACCGCCGGACAGGTTCATATGGGCGCCGATGTCTTCCTGGTTCGGGAAGACCCAGCCAAACATATCCAGGCTATCTGATACGCCGCTGACCGGTTTACGAATGGCTCGGCCAAAATAGTAAGTGTTTGACATGGAGATATCGCACTCACCTGAGACAATTCCGCGAAGTTGATCGGTGTCTCCGCCTTGCGGGTCACGCGCGAAGTTTGCAACAACGCCCTTCGCCCACTCTTTCACAGCATCTTCGCCCAGATGACTGATGAGCGCTGCTGTGATGGTCTGCGTGTATACATTGGATGACGAGCGGATGCAGATTTGTCCCTTATATTTCGGGTCTGCGAGGTCCTGATACGTGGCTGGCGGATCGCTCACATCGTTCTTGTCATAAAACAGGATACGAGCGCGTTGAGAGAAGCCAAACCACTGGTTGTCGTCGTCCTGGACATAGCCAGGTAGTCTTGCTTCCAGCACGGTGGATTCGATTGACTGAAGAACGCCTGCTGCCTTCGCTCGTTCAAGACGGGATGTGTCCACCGTTAGAAGAAGATCGGCCGGACTGTTCGAGCCTTCCGCCACCATCCGTGCAATGAGTTCGTCTGCTTTACCTTCGATCCGATTGATCTTGATGCCGGTTGCCTCTTCAAAATCCGAATAAAGGCGCTCGTCGGTGTCATAATGGCGTGATGAGTAAAGGTTCAACTCGCCGTTAGCTAATGCGGGAAGCGCAGTCGATGCCAGCATCGCTGCGGCCACCGTTGACATTAGAGCCGATTTTCCAAACCGCTCGCTCATAATGGATCCCTCCTTGGGGCCGTTTTCGAAACTTGAGTGTACGTCTCAGAAAAAGACCAATCGGCAGTGGCAGTCAATAGTTTCACGGTAAAAAATTGAGTTTTCTAGTCCAGTTTAAAATCGTTCTAAATCAGAGGCTTAAATTAGACTAATTCTAAACTGAAAGCGGCTTGAGTGGTTAGATCGAGTCTGTGTGGCTGCTCGCTTGGGCGGAGACTTTAGAGGCTTGCCGCCACCCGAAAGGCCCTTCCGGAAGGGCCCGCGCATATCGATTTGCCGCGGCTCTCGCAACAAACCGACATCAACTCGCGACCGATCTAAACTGTGCTGATCTAATCGTCGGCCTTGTCTTCAAAGACGCAATGGCATAAGTGCTGGTCAATTGGCGTCGAGAGTAGGTTCCGACGCAAAATGCGGATGTTGAGCCGTACACTTTTCCTGCCATTCGCGAGGCGGGATTTACGAAATCAACCTTTTGGAACTTTCCATGGTCTCATCCAGTCTCGCTTTGCGCCGGATATCGGTGCACGCTCCCAAAGTGTTCAACGCCGTTTCCGTGATGTTGGTCGCATTGACGCTGGTTTGGACAGCTACGATACAGACCGAAGCGCAACCTGCTCAGTCACAACAGTCGCAGGTTGCCGAAACCGATCAGACGATTGAAGGCTGGCGGATTGAACTCGATCAGATCGAGCGCACGGTCAATCGCGATAGCATCACCATTTCCGAACTCCTGAAATGGCGCGAAAGGCTTACGGTAATCAATCGGGAGGCAATTGCTCTTTCCGAATCGATCCTTCCTCAAGTTGAAAGCCTCAGATCAAGGCTCAGGGCTCTAACCGAACCGACCGCTGCCGCGCAGACCTCGCAACCCGCCGAAGAAACGCCACCGACGGAGGAAACGCCGCCTGCGGACGCCGCCACAGAGGGTGAAACGCAGGAAGAGCCCGCCGCAACGGATCAGGCTCCGGCTGTTGAAAACGGTCAAAGCGCTTCGCCAATTGGTGATCAAAGACTGATCCAGCAAAAACAGGCTGCACAAGACGCGCTCACCAGACAACGGACGGAAATCGAAACGCAATTGAGCGTGTTAAACACGAGACTGGCGCGGACCGAAGTCATCGTCCTTCGTTCAGGCGAGCTCCTGACAGATGTCAAAACTCTTCGGCGCCAAAAGTTCACCAGCCGCCTTTTCGGCCGGTCAAACTCCATTTTCGATCCTGAATTATGGGTGACCGGAATTCAGGAAGTCCCGTTTCTCCTGAAGGGTTTCGCAAATCTCATATCAGATGGCGTAAGGCGGGTCGTGCGAGAAGCCCCGGCGTTTCTCGCGGCGAGCTCGCTTCTTTCCGCACTGGCGGTTCTTCTTATTCTGACAAAGTTTCGACCACTGCGGTTAAAGGCGGTCGACCAGGGCGGACACATCAATCCGTTTCACCGAGAGCTTAATGGCGTAAAGCGGGTTCTTCGAACACTGATCGCCTGGCTCACCGTGCCAGCCGCCGTACTTTTCACCCTGCAACAAGCGGGGGAACTCTCGCCCCGTTTCTCAACATTTTGCTGGTCGCTTCTCGAGAGTCTCTTCTATTTTACCCTGGCCCGGGGTTTGTCGCTCGCCATTTTCTCGCCGCGGAACGCCAGTTTGAGACTCGTGGGTTTTTCAGACAATCAGGCGCGTTCGTTCCACCGAACGATCGTTTCCTGTTTGACCATTGCGCTTCTCGGCGCGCTTGCTTTGAGTCTTGCCAGGGCGATGGTGGCTACGCTTGATGTTAGCTGGCTGATTTATAGCCTGACCGGCATGTCCTTTGCCGCGACGGCGTTCGTGACGCGGTGGGGCAACAACAAGAGCATTAGCGGACAAAGCATTCTGGTGCCGCAGGTCCTGATCCTCAGGATTATCGGGGCCTTGGTCCTTGTGTCGCTTCTGTTTGCCTTCTTCGCGCCGCTTGCCGGATACGGCTTCCTCGCGCAGTTTTCTGTAAACCAAGTCGTGCTCGGCGGTATTATTTCCGGGATCCTTTATCTTGCATTCCGTCTTGTTGACACGTTCGATACGGCGCAGGTCACCGGCGCATCCGAAGCAGGCGCACCGGGAACTGCCGGGCTCGGCGAAGTCGGTACTGCGCGCGTAACGCAATTCCTTTTGCTGTTTAACGGTGCAGTCAAGGTCGCGCTTTCGCTCGTCGGCGTCTTCATCTTTTTTGCAAGTTGGGGTCTCGATACGGTTGGAATCTCACAAGATCTCGCGGGCATGTTCTCCGAGATCAGGATCGGCGAACTTCGGATTTCGCCCGCGACCTTGCTGATGGCCGTGGTTTTGTTGGGTATCGGCGTTCTTGTTACACGAGCGCTCCAGCGCTGGTTGTCGAACCGATTCCTGCCGACTACGTCGCTCGATATCGGTCTGCGAAATTCGATCACCACAGCCGTTGGATATGCAGGTTTTGTTATCGCGGCAATGATCGCGTTTTCGCAAGCCGGACTTGATCTGAGCAATCTTGCGATCGTGGCCGGCGCCCTGTCACTCGGTATCGGTTTTGGTCTTCAGAGTATCGTGAGCAATTTCGTCTCCGGCATTATTCTTCTTGCCGAACGCCCCATCAAAGCGGGCGACTGGATTGAAGTTGGAGGCGAGCAAGGAACGGTGCGCAAGATCTCTGTGCGTTCAACCGAGATTGAGACATTCGACAAAGCGACCGTGATTGTGCCGAACGCCGATTTCATATCAGGCTCGGTGAAAAACATGATGTACGGAAACACGATGGGCCGTTTCATCATCCCGATTGGGGTTGGCTATGATAGCGACCCGGATCAGATCAAAGACATTCTGTTGGAAAGTGCCAAGAACCACCCGCTGGTGCTCGCTTATCCCGCGCCCTTCGTCATCTTCACCAACTTTGGTGCATCGTCTCTTGATTTCGAATTGCGCGGCTATCTTGCCGATTGTTTCAATGGCTTGTCCGTTTCCAGTGATCTTCGTTTTGCCATCTTGAAGCGCTTCCGTGAGGAGAATATTGAGATTCCGTTCCCGCAGCGTGTCGTGGAAGTCAAAGGATCGGCAACGGTACCGATTGACGGGCTTGCCGAGGCACTGGAAGACAAGGCCCGCGCGGGCGGCGGGACGGTTACACGACCGCAGCGTCAGGAACGGATTGACGCCGACGAACTCGAGGGTGCCGAGGGTAGTCGTTAGGGAAAACCTGCTCTATGAATTGGTCAAAAGATGCTTGCGAATATCTTTGAACGAACTGCCTTGAAGCTGGCATTACCAGCGATACTGTGTGCTCTCGTCCTATCCGGTTGCGCGAGCGATTTTGACGGAGCTGGTGGCCAGCCGGCCTTTTACCGCAATCTGGAATCTCCGACTGCGGTGCTCGATCTTGACGATGCGCAGCAGACGATCTCGCAGTATCGCACCGCTAACGGGTTGGGACAGCTCGTTCTCGATCCGGAACTTGTCACGATCGCCCAGAACCATGCAAACGCCCAGGCGCGCCGGGGTAAAATGAGCCATAACGCGGGCGGTTCGCTTGGCTCGCGTCTCAAGGATCTTTCCGAACCGCGCGGTGCTGCCGTGGAGAATGTCGGCGCCGGTTATAGAAGCTTTGCTCAGGCGTTTTCCGGCTGGCGCAATTCCAAGGGCCACAATGAGAATATGCTGAACACCAAAGTGACGCGGATGGGGATCGCGAAAGCCGTCAATCCCAATACGAAGTTCAAGGTGTTCTGGACGCTGATCCTGACGAGCGAACCCATTTAAGAGCGTGAGAGAAGACGGCGGAGGCCGCTCTTCGCGAAGAGGCGTGCACGGTACATCAAGGCTATCGTTGACGTTCTGGCAGTTGCGTCGGGCGACGCGATCAAGGCGATCACGGACTTGCGGCGTTCGCCCATAATCGCGTTTGCCATCGTGTTCTGGCTGCTTGAACAGCTATCGAGCATCAGACCGCCTTCAGTGTCCGCCACTTGGCGCGCATAACGGCTCAGCAGCTGGACGCCGGGTGAAAAGGACGAGAGGTCTTCGTCATAAGCGATCTTCCACGCGAAACGCTTCTCCTTCGCTTTGAACACCACAAGACTTGCAACGAGGCGTTCACCCGCGTGAAGATACGCAATCTCGACGGCACCCTTCTCACGTGCTGTTGAAACGGCTTGCCGCGCGAATGTCGCACTCACTGGATTGCTCAGGAGGGAGGTTCCGGCCCTTCCTTTCCATCCGGCGTTTTCAAGCGCAAGAAACGCATCAAAGGCGGCGTCAAAGCTATCGTCACTAGAGAGGATCTGGAGAGCGGGATTTCCACTTTTTTCAACGGCTTCGCTGAGGCGCCGGAACCGCCGTTCAAGACTTTTCCGGCGCTGTTTGGATAACGTGGCTTTCGTATATGCGTCGCCCGAAAGCTGCGTTTCAATCACTGCTCGTTCGTCGTCTTCGAGGAGGACGGAATGCAGTTTATCGTTGGCGCTGATTGCTTCAAATATCCGCTTGTCGAGATCCGTTAGCAGGAACGGTTTTTTGAAAATGGCGGTCAAATGCTGCATGAGGAGTGATGCACGATCTGCGGCTGGTTGCAGGCAAAGCGGTGTTCCGACCGGAAGGTAATCATGGGTGAAGAAGCGCAGAAAGCCTGGCGTGAGCGGAAGAAGGCGCGTAGGCGCGAATGGCGCCAGTGCGATCAATGTCCCGTCTTCACTTCTCAAGGTTGCAAGCTGTAAAGCGCTTTGAAGTCCGTGTTCATCTGCCGAAAGGATGCAATCCGGCCCGAAGAACGGATTTGCAATCTCCGCACTTTCAGACAGCGCATGCCATTCGGTGACGAAGGCAGGGTTCCGGGCGCTCGTCATATCCAGTGTCTGAAATGTCAGCGCGTCAGTGATCCCGAATGCTCCCTCGACTCAATCGCTCCATCGTTCTGCCTTTCGCCCTATCACCATACCTTTTAAAAAGAATGCATGACGTCACCTTCCCAGATCCGGTTGCGCTTTGCGCCAAGCCCCAACGGATATCTTCATCTTGGCCATGCCTATTCAGCGCTTTTAAACGATGCTGTCGCGCACGTGCTTGGCGGTGTGCTTCTCGTTCGAATGGAGGACATCGACCTGGAACGTTGTAAGCCACACTTTGAAACCGCGATCATGCACGATCTGGAATGGCTCGGCGTACGCTTTGCCAGTAACATTCTTCGCCAGTCAGAGCGGTTTGGCGCATATAGCGAGATGATTGCGAAACTCTGGGCGAGCGACCTCGTCTATCCCGCCTTTTGGTCGCGTGCTCAAATCAAAGCGTTTGTAAAAGAAAAGAATGACTGGCCCCGCGACCCTGATGGGAGCCCTTTTTACCCTGGCCCCGAGCGAACATGGTCAAGGGTTGAAAAAGAAGCAGCGCTTCAGTCAGGTAATCCGTTTTCCTGGCGGGTGGATATTGGCGCGGCGATCCAACGAACGGGATTGAAGGAAGCAGACATCTGGGGCGATGTGGTTCTCGCGCGGAAAGACACACCGGCAAGCTATCACCTTTCAGTCGTCGTAGATGATGCCTTCCAAAACATCACTCATATTGTGCGAGGGCAGGATCTTGAACCTGCCGCGTGTCTCCACCGGCTTCTCCAAACGCTGCTTGAATTACCAGCGCCCCGACTGGTTCATCACCGCTTGATCCTCGACGATGAAGGCCGCAAGCTCTCGAAATCCGACGGCTCAACCGCGCTTTATCACCTACGGAATGCAGGCGCGAGCGTTGAAGACATTAAGCGGATGACCGGTTTCTCTGACGAAGAAGCCGTACACCTTGCCGCTCAGTTTACGTAGGCCTTCAGTACAAACAGCCAAATCGAAATCGTGATGATGCTAAGCGGTGTCGATATCGAAATGGAGTTTGCCGAGAGAGCCTGGCCGGTTCCGAAATGTTGCGCGAAGAGGTACGAATTGACCCCGGACGGTGCCGCGGCGGCAAGAACGAGACCGGCCGTAAAGACCGGTGGGAGTTCGAAGACGTGATGGCCAAGGATCAACACCGTCAATGGCATGACGCCAAGCTTGAGGCTGCTTGTTAGAAGGGCTGGCCCGGTGTTCCCTTTCACGCCATATTTCTGAAGACCCATGCCAAGAACGATCAAGGCCATGGGACCCGCGATTCCGGCAATTTTTCCGGTAAAGTCATTCACAACGGCTGGCATTTCCAATCCACTCATCCGGAAAGCGACACCCGACATGATGCCGATCATGATCGGATTGGTGAAAATCGTTTTCAGGAAGCGTTTCACCTTGGCGGCAAGGCTCTCACCGACAATGCCGCCACCGCCGTCTATTGCCTGCGCGATATCGTGGTGAATGATCGTGGCAAGCAGCATCAGCGGCAAATGAACGGACAGGACAATCGAAAGCGAGACCATACCGGCTTCGCCATAGGCCTGAATGATAACGGGAATCCCGATCAGAACGGTATTTGCAAAGGCGGATGCGACGCTGCCAATCACGCCGTAGAGCGCTTCACGTTTAAAGAGTATTGGAAGAAGAACGGCTGAAAGAAGCCAGACGAGTGCGACGCTTGCAAAATAGGTGATCCATATCGGCCATGGGTCGACGTCATCGAGGCTTGCTGTCGCAAGCAGGCGGAAAAGCAGGATGGGGATTGCGATCTTGAATACGAAATCGCCTATGACGTCATCTGCATTCGCTTTTACGAGACCAAAATGCCGTGCAACAAACCCAAGCATAACAAGGGCGCAGATCGGAATAATGATTTCGATGATTTGAAGCATTGCGTTGGTCGCTTGGTTGGCCGTGATCATCTAGCAAAAACCTGGCTGATGAAGGCCAGAAAATTCTACAATTGATCAAGAAAAGTCGTTTGCATTCCATATGCCAGTCCGGTTAAGCCGCTAGCCCATGGCCCTCAGCGCACTCGCAATCCCCCTCATTTTTGTTTTTTTGTGGTCGACCGGGTTTGTCGGTGCAGCACTTGTTGCGCCTTATTCAGAACCGCTTTCCATACTGAGTTTGCGTTTCATTGGGGCAGCCGTCGTTCTTCTAGCCTTCGGGCTTATGATCCGCGGAACCTGGCCGAGTGCCCGTCGTGCCGGTCTGATCTTTGCGTCAGGTCTGCTTATTCACGGTATCTATCTTTCCGGTGTCTTCTGGGGGATCAAGAATGGGATGCCGTCTGGCGTCAGCGCGCTTTTGATGGGGCTTCAACCGATTGTCACTGCGATCGCTGCCAGTCCTCTGCTCGGGGAGAGGGTTAAGGCACGTCATTGGGCCGGACTTGCGATCGGGCTCATTGGGGTTGCACTTGTGATCTCGCCAAGGCTGACGTTTGGCGCGGTTGGTATTACGCCCGCGACGCTTGGCGCGCATGGGATCGCGGTTGCAGGGATTGTCTTCGGTTCGATTTTTCAAAAACGATTCGTCGGTCAGATGGATTTCAAAACCGAGCCCGGTATCCAGCTACTGGGTGGGGTCGCGATCGCTTTGCCGGTGGCGCTCTTGACCGAGAGCTTTCATTTCGTGCCGAGTTTTGAGCTGGCGTTCGGGTACCTCTGGATGACGCTTATTCTGTCGTGTGGAGCCTTTTCCCTCTACATGTATCTCCTTCAGCAGGGAGAGGCGTCGAAAGTCGCGGGTCTCTTTTATCTTGTGCCCGTTTTTGCGGCCGTGCAGGGCTATCTTCTTTTTGGCGAGACCCTGACGCTTGTCCAGCTTCTCGGTATGGCAATCACCACGGCGGCTGTCCTGATCGCGTCTGATCTTATCGGCAGGCGAGAAGAAGGCCATATAAGTGCCGGAAAACCGAGCTAGGGGAGCATCCAGTCATGGCTGATCGATCAATACTGATTACCGGATGTTCGAGCGGTATCGGTTATGCTGCAGCCCAGGCGATGAAGGCGCGAGGCTGGACGGTTTTTGCGACCGCCCGACAACCAGACGATATTGCCCGCCTCGAAGAAGAAGGGCTTTCGGCACTTTATCTCGACTATTGCGACACGCCCTCAATTCACGCATGCCTTTCGAAAGTTCTCGATGAGACGGGCGGTCGCCTCGATGCGCTCTTTAACAACGGGGCATACGGGCTCCTGGGGGCTGTTGAAGATATTCGGACCGACGATCTCAGAGAGCAGTTTGAAGCCAACTTCTTTGGTTGGCATGAGCTTACCCGCGAGGTCATTCCAGTGATGCGCACACAAAAGCACGGACGCATCATCCAGTGTTCTTCCGTTTTGGGGATCGTATCCGGTCGCCATCGTGCGCCTTATGCTGCGACGAAGCACGCGCTTGAAGCGTTTTCAACCTCGATGCGTCTGGAGCTAAAGCCGTTTAACATCTCGATCAGTTCAATCCGTCCTGGGCCGATTGAGACCCGGTTTCTCGAAACCGCCCTCAGGGTGTTACGTGAAAAGATTGATCTCAAGAATTCGGCGCATTCATCCGACTATGAGAAGAGTTTGAAGCGCCTTGAGGCCGGAGCCGATTCCTCGCCCTTCAAATTGCAGCCGGATGCTGTCGTAAAACATGTGATCCATGCCGCCGAAGCGCCTCGTCCACGGGCCGTTTACTCGGTAACCACCCTGACCTATCTCGCAGATGCTGTCCGGCGTCTTCTGCCGACGGCGACCGCAGATCGGCTTATCGGCAAGGGTTAGGAATGAGCGGCTTTCCGTGTGTGCCGGATATCAGCTTCGAATGTCCTGAGACGCTCACGCGGAACTAGAACAGCTGGTGTTAAGGTCGCGAATGGATCGGGGGATGGTTTCCCGTAAAGGTAACCTTGTACCAGACTGCAGTTGAGGGATTTCAGGAAGCGTAACTGCTCGTAGGTCTCTACACCTTCAGCAATGACTTCTAACGCGAGTTCATTCGCTATGTTGATGATCCCTTTAACAATGGTCGCATTTGCCGGACTATCTTCCAGTGCCCAGACAAATGAACGATCAATCTTTAGCTTCGTTATCGGCATATGCGCGAGATAACTCAGATTGGAATAACCTGTGCCAAAATCATCAAGAGCGATCCGTACGCCCATTTCTCTTATTTCGTTGAAGATCACCGTGACCGACTCAAGTGACCCAAGAAGAACATTTTCCGTGATCTCAATTTCAAGCCTTTCACCCGGAAGTCCGCTATCCTGAAGGGCATTTCTGATCAGCCCGGCGATGTCGCCACTTTCAAAGTGCACGGGCGAAAGATTTACGGCCACTTTGGCCTCCGTCTCCCAGTTTGCTGCCGTACGGCAAGCTTCATTTAGCACCCAGCGATCGATCTCTTTTATGAGCCCTGTTTTCTCGGCGACTGCTATGAACTCAGCGGGATTCATACGACCTAGTGTCGGGTGGAACCAGCGTAACAAAGCTTCAAAACCAATCAATTCGCTTGTTTGAACGTCCACCTGGGCTTGGAAATGCAGTTGAAGCGAATTGTTAGCGAGTGCCCTCTTTAATTCAGTACCAATTTGGCGTTCACGGTACACTTTTTCCGCGATGGTCTCTCCAAAACGTTCCCATCCCGTCTTGTTCAGTGACTTTGCATTGTAAAGTGCCATGTCAGCGAAGACCGGAATATCGGAGGGTTTCTCGCTATCTGTCGGGAACGCGCTAATGCCCATACTAATAGTTGGCTCTAATTGATGATTGCCGCAGATCACCGGCAAGCGCGCTGCGTCAAGGATGGTTTTTGAAAGCGCCGCCATTTCGTCATCCTCGATTAAACGAGGAAGAATGACTGCGAACTCATCGCCTGCTAAGCGCGAGAAAATCGCATCGCTCGGTAGGGCGTTGGTAATGCGCTCCGCGATCGTTTTTAGAACGACATCGCCAACATGATGGCCATAAATGTCATTGATCTGCTTGAAATCATCGATATCGAAAGTCCAGTAGGTGAAATGCGCCGTTTGGACCTCTTTTGATTGATCAAGCTGGTTAAAGAATTCAGATACAGCACGGCGATTGAGCGTGCCGGTTAGTGCGTCATAGCGTGCGAGATATTCAGCCCGTTCAGCCGCGCGAGATCTTTGGGCATTCCAGCGGATCAATATGATCGAAACCAGAGTTGCCAGAACCGCTAGCACTGCAGCCGAGATCGACGCAACGCGCTGAACCAGGGTTGCAAGGTAAGCTTCCTGTTGTGTCGGTATAATTTCAACTCTGGCAACGGCTCCAACTCCGTCTCCACGCCAAAGCGGAAGCATGACGACAATAACGCGTTGGTTGCGCACTTCGACGCCGTCCGAGCTTGTGTCGGTTTCCGAGATGCCAAAATTGCCAGACGTTTCAGAATGGTCGTGAGAGACCATGTAACCCGTCGTGAGGACATCCTCGAATAGACTGCGGAAAACTGGATCTTCCAGTGAGGACGAGAGCTTCTTACCGCCGGATATGAACCGGTCGCCGAAACGGGTATAAACCGTGTAGCTTTTGACCCGGCCGAGTTCTTCGTTGTCCTCGAAGCTCGTTGGATCAAACAATTCAATATCGACGTCATCGCGGGTCTGCGTTTGGACGTTCACCTTTAAAAGGCGCAGCAAACGGAAGGCGGGCTCGGTTTTTTCGCGTTCCAGCTTGCCCGGGAGATCGAATTGGCCTTCGAGTTTGTCGACCCAATCAATGGCGAGTTTTTCTGCGTTGACGATCACTGCCTCTTTTACGATGAGCGGTGCAACGCCGTGCACGATCGCAATCAGCGATCCGAAACAAAAGATAAAAAACAGGATGATGGAATGCCGCAAGGTTTTCACTCTTAAGCGCGGGTTTGAACAATTTAACGGAATTCCCGTTCCGGACTCGAAAACCAATTGGTCCAGTACAGTCAGGGAAGTAGACTGAAGAGTTAAAAGCCGGGTGAATCAGCAGTGTTAATGTAAGTATAATTGTTTGACTTAGTGCAATAAGTGCTCTTTTTTTGTCTCTCTCACGTGATTGTGTTCAAGATGAGCCAAGCTGATCGTCTGTCAGTGCGGCGGTTCATCGAAAGTCGACGCCCAGATCGGGATGTTACAATGGCAGCCGACAGTGGATTTTAAAACCGCCTTTACCTTCTGTCTGCGGACGGTATATGGCTTCGGACCAGATTGGTCGGGTTTCAGGGGAAGGATGAGCTTTTGGAAGCTTTCTATAAAGTCTTGATTGTGATCGCACTTGCCAGTGTCGCGATCGTTCTTTTCCTGGGTTTAAAGAATATGGCGACCGGCGGTTCAGCGAACGTTTCGCAAAAACTGATGCGGATGCGGATCCTTTTTCAATTGATCGCGGTTGTCGTTTTGATGCTCGGATTGTTCATTTTCGGGCGTTGATGAGCGGTCTGGCGCATTCACCAAACCAGGGCGAGCGAGGATTACGACATGGTTGTCTTGAACAAAATCTATACGAAGACGGGAGATGCAGGCACCACTGCTCTTGGAAACGGCGAACGCCGTCCCAAAAATGATCTTCGTATCGAAGCTTACGGGACGATCGACGAAACCAACGCCTGTGTTGGTCTCGTTCGTTTAGAGACGGCAAAAGTTCCCGCGCTGGGTGATCTCGATTCCATGCTGGCTCGCATCCAGAACGATCTTTTCGATCTTGGAGCGGATCTCGCGACACCGGATACCGGTGAAGATCTCGGCTACGAGCCGTTGCGCATTGTGGCAAGCCAGGTCGACCGGATCGAAAGTGAGATCGATACGTTGAACGGGGAACTGGAACCGCTCAAATCTTTTGTTCTACCCGGTGGCACGCCCGCGGCGGCCTATCTGCATCTCGCCCGTACTGTTTGCCGTCGTGCCGAACGCCTGATGGTGGCTCTTTCGCAGGTGGGCGACCATGAAGTGAGTGAAGCCGCGACCAAATACGTGAACCGCCTGTCGGATTTCTTCTTCGTTGCAAGCCGCTATGCCAATCAGAAGGCGGATGGTGACGTTCTTTGGGTGCCAGGAAAGAACCGCTGATCAATTAGATCTTGAAGCTTATCGCTCGCTGCTTTTTGTTGTCTTGGTCTCTGTTTCGGCGGCGACCAATCCGTAGGGTTTGACAAGCTTCCAGATATGATCTGGGACCATTGTTTTGATCCGACGCGGGGCTTTTGCCCGCAGATGAAGGACCGCTTCGATCGCCTTCATTTCAACGCGCGTTCTGGCAAATTCCAAACCACGTGGACCAAAACGCGGCTGCAGAAACGAAACGATCGGTCTCAACCAGTCTGGCATCGCGCGAATGGGTAATCCGCCTGCAGACCGCTCGACATTTTTCTTGAAGCCTTCGACTGCCGATTTCCGGTTTCCTTTGCTTTGAAGCGGTTTGAAGACAAGCGCGTCGCCGAGCCCTTCAACCATCTCTTCACCGCGGCCGTTTCTGACAATGAGCCATTGGTCTCCGCTTCCGGCCATATAGCCAACGGTGATGTCGGCGAGCGTGTTGACGTAGTCGACGCATGTCTGACAGGTGAGGGGGAAAAAGGATTGCGGGAGTTTTGATATCGGGAGCTGCAGGAAAGGGATAAAGCGTTGCGTCCCGTCCTTGAAACGGAGTTCAACCCGATAATCCGCCCTGAATTCGAGATATGTGATGTTGTCCGGGGTATCGCTCAGGAGGTTTAAGAACGTCCAGAAGTTCTCAGTTGTCGTATTGTCCGAACAGGGTGTGCCAATCACGTAAAGACGCTCGAATCCGAGCTCGGCTTCGAGCGCGCGAAGCGCATGGATTTGGCAAGGGATGCCAATTACCGCAAGGCGCTTATATCCAGCCGAGCGTGCTGGACCCAGCAAGGATAAAAGCGGCGCAAAGCCCATCCGCATACCGCGGCACTCTGAAAGGGCATCAGGATCTGTTACAATGACAGGAACCGGTTTCCAACGGTCCTTCTTCGACGGCATGGTGGTGAGGACAGCATCGACTTTGCCCC
>JBCDCU010000046.1:0-15834 GCA_039181265.1 Pseudomonadota bacterium
CCAATGCAAGTGCCGCCAAAAAGCAGCTTGATTTTTTGTCGCAGAACACAAATATCCGGCGCAAAGATTTTTCCTAGAAAGTGGGGTCATTATGTCCGGTGAAAAAAACAACGCCACCGAAGGAAGCGAACACGCCGAAGCGACGAAGGGCTCGGGTTTCCAACAATCTGAGGGGCAGGCCCATCCGGGGTCCGAAGGCCTGGCTGATACGCTCGCGGGAGTGGGCGCAACGGGAGAGGATCCTGCAGTGGGGGAGCCTGCCGGGGAAGGCCAACCCGATCCGGCTGATGTCATCATCGCACTCAACGAGGAAAACACGGAACTTAAGAACAAAGCCATGTCGCTCCTCGCTGACATGGAAAACCTCCGCCGACGTACCGAGCGTGAGGTGAAGGATGCGCGGCAATATGCGATTGCGAATTTTGCCCGCGACATGCTGAGCGTCAGCGATAACCTGACACGCGCGCTGGATGCGATCCCAGCCGAAGCGCGCGCCGCCGCCGATGAGACGCTGAAGACCCTTCTAGAGGGCGTGCAACTCACCGACCGCGACCTTCAACAACTCCTCAACAAGAACGGCGTGCAAAGGCTTGAACCGGAAGGCGAGAAGTTCGATCCGAACTTCCATCAGGCAATGTTCGAGGTTCCAAACCCGCAGGTTGCCAACGGGACGGTGATCCAGGTTGTCCAGGCAGGGTACAAGATCGGTGATCGGGTGCTGCGGCCGGCGATGGTAGGTGTTGCCAAGGGCGGACCGAAGGTTGCGCCTCAGCCTGCATCAAGCGAAGCTCCTGAGAACGCCGGTCCCGGTGCGACGGTCGATAAATCGGTCTAGACCAAGACAATAACCAAAGCGAGAACGGCAAGTCCGCAAAGGCACAGGGTCAAGAGGCGCCGGTAAAGGGTCAGAGCCCTATCGATATCGTCTGCTGAAAGCGCTGCGCGACCATCGCCCATTGCCGGAAGATCAAGCGTCTTTCCTCCATAGCTGCGTGGCCCACCAAGCTTGAGCGACAATGCTCCGGCAAGCGCAGCTTCCGGCCAGCCAGCGTTTGGTGATGCATGGCGTGTGGCGTCGCGAAACGCTGCCCGCATGGCGGTGAAGCCGGACCGCGGTTTAAGAGTGGCGGCAGCAGCAGAAAAAAGCACCGCCGACAATCGAGACGCCGGGAGATTGACGATGTCGTCGAGCTTGGCTGCAACAAACCCGAACGCGTGATAGCGATCAGACTTATAACCAATCATGCTATCTGCCGTATTGATCGCCTTATAAAACGCTGCACCGGGCAACCCGAAGAGGGCCAGATATAAGAGCGGCGCGACTATGCCGTCACTTGTGTTTTCGGCGAGGCTTTCGATGGCCGCTTTCGCGATTTCTCCTTCATCGAGTTCGGCAGGGTCGCGCCCCACAATATGACGCACGGCTTCGCGTCCGTCGTCGAGACTGGATGAAAGCGCCGTCCTGACGGCCTGAACATGATCGTGAAGAGATCGCTGCGCGAGCATGCTTGTTGCAAGAAAAGCTTCCAGGATAATGCCGCCGGGAACTGCTCTCAAAAGGAGGGTGAGCGGCACGGTCAGGGCGACGGTGACCAACAGCAGAATGATGAGTGTGAGGCCACCGAATATGCGCCTTACAGCAAAGGAGTACGTGTCTAGGTTTAACCGGGCTTCGAGTGCGCTGATCAAGGCACCCATCCACACCACCGGATGTCGAACGGCTCCATAGAGAAAACCGGGATATCCGAACAAACGCTCAAGCCCGAGAGAAATAAGAGCCACGATGACGCTTAGGGCAACGTAGCTCACAATTTGCGCCACTCCGCCAAGGCTAGCTCAAGGCGATTAAAGCCCGCGTCTGTTCCGGGCAAACCGAGGCGCAGCCAGGTTGGCCGGTAGTCGAACCGCCTGACATAGATCCGGTTACGAATGAGAATGTCATAGAGGTCTTGAGCCGTTTCACAGTCAATAAGCGTGAACAGATGAGTCCAGCCCACGCGCAGCAGACCGGCGGCATCAAGTATCCTGTTCAAACGCCCGGAATCGCGCTCAAGCCGTGCGCGCGTTGTTGCTTGCCAACCCTGATCGTTGAGCGCTTTGATCCCCGCCTCAATCGCCGGTGTTGAAACAGACCAGGATCCCAATTGTTCGGATAATGCCGTTACAAGTTGCGGTTTTCCGATTGCAAAACCCAGTCTCACCCCGGCGAGGCCAAAAAACTTGCCGAAAGACTTCAGGACAAGGACATTGTGTTCGCTGACGAAGTCAACCGCTGAGCCCATCTTTGAGACATCGCCGAAGGCCTCGTCGACAATCAAGAACCCGTCTCGACGTCCCATCCTGGTGAGAAATTTCTCAAGCGTATAGCTGTTCACCGTAACGCCATCGGGATTGTTCGGATTTGTGAGAACGGTGATTGACGCTGGCGATGCGTCTTTCAAAGTGTTGACCGGCGTCACCGCATAACCTGCACGGCGCCAGGATCGGGCGTGGTCGCCATAGGTCGGCGAGACAATTGAGACGGTGCGGCGCTGGAAAAGATGTGGCAAAGCAGCGATGAGGGCCGCCGTTCCGGGAGCAGCGATGATTGCTTCTTCATTTGGCGAGAAATAATATTGCGTCGCAGCAGAAAGAAGCTCCCCATGGGCGACCGGATCCGGTAAACGCTGCCAGCCAGTTGGATCCGGTGGGTCGAGTGGATATCCTTCCGGATTAATCCCGGTCGAAAGATCGAGCCAATCGTCAACGGTGCCCGGATCGGAGCCAAGCGCCTGCGCTTCGGCCATCGCTAACCGGAGATCTCCGCCATGAACCGGTGCATGCGTCACACTCAGACCTCTCTTCTTGCAAGATCGAGAAGACGGTCAAGCGCAACATTGTGTTCAAGATGCTCTGCCAGACGATCAAGAGTTTCATCCATGAGATGGGTATAACCCAAGTCCGCAGCGGCGACACCATGGCTCTTCAGAAATGCTTTTCGGAACGCATCGCCTGAAAAAATGCCATGGAGGTAGGTACCGGCAATGTGGCGGTCCGGGCTCACAGCTCCTTCGTCGCGGTCTTCTATCCTTGCGAACGGACGGGCACAATCGGGACCTTCCGTGCTGCCAAGATGCATTTCATAGCCGGAAAGAGCCGTGTCACTTGCCAAATGACGCCCATTTACGGTCCGTAGAGCCTTGCTCTGGGTCAGCACGGTTTCGACATCAAGATATCCAAGACCGACAACGCTTTCCGCAGGTCCTTCTATGCCATCGGGATCGTGGATTTTGCGCCCAAGCATTTGAAACCCGCCGCACAGACCGAGCACATGCCCGCCGCGCCTGACATGGGCCGCGAGGTCGACATCCCAGCCCGCTTTTCGAAAGTCCTTCAAATCAGAGATCGTCGATTTACTTCCCGGGATCAGCACAAGATCCGCATCACCGGGTAAGGGTTCACCGGCTCTAACGAAGACCACATCGACGCCCTCCTCAAGGCGCAGCGGATCTAGGTCGTCGAAATTGGCCAGTCTTGAAAGGCGCGGCACCGCAATCCTGAAGCCCGCTTTGTCGCCTTTGCGGTGTCGCAAGGAGCGATCAAGGGCCAGCGCGTCTTCGGCAGGGAGTTTTGCGGCGTCCGGGAAATGCGGAACAATCCCAGCAGAAAACCAGCCCGTCCTCTCTGAAATGATCGATAGTCCGTCTTCAAAGAGCGATGGATCACCGTGGAAATTGTTGATGAGAAAGGCTCTGATCATTGCGGCATCGTCGGCTTCCAGCACGGCTTTTGTCCCAACCAGGGAAGCAATGACACCCCCGCGGTGAATGTCACCGACAAGAAGCACTGGCATATTAACAGCGCGCGCAAAGCCCATATTCGCAAGATCATTGCGACGAAGATTAACCTCCGCCGGACTGCCGGCTCCTTCGACAAGCACCAGATCCGCTTCATTTCGCATTTTTTCGAAGCTTTCCAGTATGGCTGGAAGATATTTCGCGCGTTCCTTGAAATAGGCGCGTGCCTTCAGCGTGGCGACCCGGTTTCCCTGCACGATCACCTGTGCCCCGGTTTCACTTTCCGGCTTTAACAGCACCGGGTTCATATGAACACTTGGAGGCACGCCGGATGCCGCCGCCTGTAGCCACTGCGCCCGTCCGATCTCGCCATCTTCGATGGTAACAGCGGCGTTGTTCGACATGTTCTGCGGCTTAAAAGGGCGCACAGTAAGACCACGGTTTTTGAAGGCCCGGCAAAGACCCGCAACAATCAGCGATTTGCCGACATCGGATCCGGTTCCCTGCACCATCAGCGCTGTCATGCCGGGGAACCTTGATGCGATGGCGCGATCACATGGGCGTATGAGCCCATGATCCGTCCTCTTTTCAGGCCCATCGGCGCGAGATCTTCACCTTTCGATGTTTTCGCCCCGAACAGAGCGTCCCCAGTCTCACCCGATGACAGCGTTGAATAATGAAATTCGTGACCCGAAAGGGAGCCCGGCCAAGGAAGCGGTGACGAATGGGTGAGAGATCGATAGCCGAGCGTGCGCTTCCGCTCCTGAAACGTCGTGACTAGGGGCAATAATCCCGCCATTTCGTGCGATCGGCCCTCCGCATCAATGAGCGCACGGCCCATGACCATGAAGCCGCCGCATTCGCCATAGACGAGAGCATCGCCGGCTGCCTTTCTCAATCCGTCCAGGAAGAGACGGTTTTCAGACAATCGGCCCGCATGGAGTTCCGGATAACCACCCGGCAGAAAAACAGCATCGGCTGAGGGATCCGGCGCTTCATCATTGAGCGGCGAAAAAAAACAAAGCTCAGCCCCGTTCGCGCGCCAATCGGACAGGATATGCGGATAGGAAAAGGCGAAGGCGCGGTCTTCTGCGATTGCGATGCGTTGACCGAGAGGTGGCAACCTGGAGATGTTTATTGCATTAGGCGTAAGCCCTTGGGTGAGCCCCAAGAGACCGTCAAGATCCAGACCCTCGCCCAGCACGTCCGCCGCCTTATCGATGAAAGCGTTCAGGTCGTCATATTCGCTAGCTTGGACAAGACCGAGATGACGAGAGGGCATTGCCAGTGAGGCATCCTCTTTCATAAAGCCGACAGGAGCGACAGCCACCTCTTCAGCTGCAGCGTAGAGCAATCCGGCATGACGATCGCTCTTGACCCGGTTGAACAAGACACCCGCGAGCCGAACATCGCTCCGGAACGTTTTGAAGCCATGAAGAAGCGCTGCTGCGGAGCGGGCTTGACCGGCCGCATTCACGACCAGGATGACCGGAAGATCGAGCGCGTTTGCCAGGTCCGCCGTGGAGCCACTTCCATCATCCGCGCCGTCAAAGAGTCCCATGACGCCTTCGACGACCAAAAGCTCAGCGTTTTTTGACGTTTCGTGGGCACGCGCAATGACCGCATCGCGTCCCATTGCCCAGAGATCAAGATTGACGCAAGCTGCACTCCCAGCCTTTGAATGGAATACTGGATCAATGAAATCCGGTCCGGCCTTCGCAGAGGCAACACCGAACCCCTTAGACTGAAGCAGCCGGACCAGGGCGAGCGTCACCAAGGTCTTGCCAGCGCCGGAATGAGGAGCCGCAATCACGAAGCCTTGCGCCATCGATCCGCACCTCTGTCACGTAGCCGGAAAAAATTCAACAAGCCCTTGATCGGACTTTGCTATATAGATTTTTCTCATGACTGACAAAGGCCATGAATTAAGCGACGACGCAAGGACAAAGGAGGACGGAAGCCCGCTTCGGCGCGGCTGGACGACCGGTGCCTGCGCGACGGCTGCGACCAAATCCGCACTTCATGCCCTTTATTCCGGCGCGTTCGAAGATCCGGTTTCCCTTCGCCTGCCGAAAGGCGAGGAACCCAGTTTCGCTCTTGCGAGCGAGGCGCGCGGCCATGATTATGCGGAAGCCGGAATCATAAAGGACGCGGGCGACGACCCAGATGTTACCCACGGCGCATTGATTTTGGCGCGAGTGAAACGGGGCAATCCCGGTAGCGGTGTCATCTTTAAAGGCGGTGTGGGTGTCGGCCAGGTGACGCGGCCTGGACTTCCGCTTTCAGTTGGCGAACCGGCAATCAATCCGATACCACGCCAGATGATGAGTGCGGTTGTCGAAGACCTCGCTGTCAGATTTCAGGAAAGTCCTGATGTCGAAATCACGATATCGGTTCCGGACGGCGAGCGGCTTGCGGAAAAGACCTGGAACCCACGGCTTGGTATTATCGGCGGTCTCTCAATTCTCGGCACGACCGGTGTTGTTCATCCCTATTCCTGTTCGGCGTGGATCCATTCCATTCACCGCGGGATCGATGTGGCGAACGCAGAAGGGCTTCACCATGTGGCAGGCGCGACCGGATCCACATCAGAGAAGGTCGTTCAGACGCATTACGATCTTCCCGACCACGCGATGCTCGATATGGGCGACTTCGCCGGGGGTCTCTTGAAGTACCTTCGTCGGCACCCCCGCCCGCGGCTTACGATTGGCGGGGGTTTTGCGAAACTCACCAAGCTGGCGCAAGGTTACCTCGATCTTCACTCATCCCGTAGCCAGGTTGATTTTGAATGGCTGGCGGAACGTGCCAGCGAGGCCGGGGTGAGCAATGCGGGTGCGGAGAAGATCGCTGAAGCGAATACTGCAACCCACGGGCGCGAGATTGCACTGGAAGAGGCCGTCGATCTTGCGCCAATCATAGCGCGGCGGGCGCGCGAAACCGCTCTCAAAACACTTCATGATGCGCCAGTTGTTGTTGATGTCATGGTGATTGATCGGCAAGGGGTTTTAATCGCCCACGAAGGGCCAGAAGGGTCTCAAAAATGACTGAACGGATCCTGATTCTCGGTGGAACAGCGGAGGCCCGCACGCTTGCAAATAACCTTCTCGATCGCGGCAAGTTCCACGTGATCACTTCACTCGCCGGGCGCACCGACAACCCAAGACTTCCGGGTGGAGAGATCCGCATTGGTGGATTCGGTGGGATAGAGGGACTTGCTGACTATCTGAAAGGGGAGGCTGTCAGCCTCGTCATTGACGCGACGCATCCGTTTGCTGCCCGCATCTCAACCCATGCCACCGAGGCCGCAAAAGCGGCAGGCGCAAACATCATTCGCCTGGAACGGCCCGCCTGGAAAGCAGAGGCCGGCGATCGATGGCATCATGTTCCAAGCGTTGAGGAAGCGGTGCACCTGATCCCTGACGGAGCTTCAACACTGGTTACAATCGGACGTCAGCAGCTCGGGGCCTTTCTCGACCGCGACGACATCAAGGTGGTCGCCCGAGCTATTGAAGGCCCGAAAATCACCGTTCCGGAAAGCTGGACCGTGATCCTCGCCAGGCCGCCCTTTCCGCTTGCCGAAGAAATCGCACTCTTTGAAAAGTACGAGATTGATGTGCTCGTCACCAAGAATGCTGGCGGCACCGAGACCCGCGACAAGCTTCTCGCAGCGCGGGCCTTGGAGAAACCGGTGATCATGATCGACCGGCTGCCAAAACCCGACGTTGAAACCTATGCAACAATGGAAGCCCTGCTCTCGCGTCTCGACACGCTTTGACGGGAGTGGCTCCTATCCGGCCTTCAGTTTTTTACCGCGATTGCGCAGGATGTGAGCGTGTGCTGCATCGTAAAGGGCGGAATCGGGGAAAGCCTGCGCCTCAAAGACCCGGCCCACAAAAATCAGCGCCGTGCGTGTGATTTTCGCGGCGCGGACTTTGGCTGCGATATCCGACAGGGTTCCGTGCAAAATCAACTGATCCGGCCAGGTCGCGCGGTAGACGACAACCACAGGACAATCCGATCCGTAATGAGGCGTGAGCGTCTCTTCGATATGTTTCAGGTTTCGGATGGACAAGTGGATGGCAAGCGTCGCCCCCGAGCGTCCAAGCGTGTCGAGATCTTCGCCCTTTGGCATTGCCGATGCCTTCATAGCCGTGCGCGTCAGGATAACGGTTTGAGCAACTTCGGGAAGCGTGAGTTCGGATTTGAGTTCGGCGGCAGCCGCTGCATAGGCTGAAACGCCGGGCACAATCTCGTAGTCGATACCGCGCTCGTCGAGCTTACGGATCTGTTCGGCAATCGCGCCATAGATCGAAGGATCGCCGGAATGAACGCGGGCGACGTCTTGACCGGCGTCCCGAGCCTTGTCGATTTCAGCGATGATCTCATCAAGATGCATCGGAGCCGTATCGATGACGCGGGCATCGGCAGGCGCGTTTGCAACAACAGCTTCAGGTACGAGGGAGCCTGCATAGAGACAGACCGGACAGCGCTCGATCAACCGAAGGCCTCGCACAGTGATAAGATCCGGTGCGCCGGGACCTGCCCCGATAAAATAGACCTTCATGACGTTTTCCTATGGTAGCCGCGGGGCGTATAGACATGGGTCTTCCCATCGCCCGTCATGACGCGCTCGGAGTTCGACGAGCCGACAATCACGATTGTGAGCATGTCGACGTCTTCACTCTTGACGCTCGCAAGGGTTTCAACACGCACATGTTCTGCAGGCCGTCCAAGATCCGTTGCAAGAATGACCGGCGTGTCATCTCCCCGCGTTTCCCGGAAAAGCGCGAACGCCTCGTCAAGGAGGGTGATGCGCCGCTTCGATCGCGGATTATAAAGGGCAACCACGAAATCGCCATCGGCTGCCGCCTGAAGCCGACGCAGAATGTCCTCCCGCGGCGTGAGAAGATCCGACAGGGAAAGGCAGCAGAAGTCATGCCCGACAGGAGCGCCGGCGCGGGCGGCGGCAGCCTGAAACGCAGAGATGCCGGGTGCAACGACGATCTCAACACGTTTAGCGGCATCGGAAACCAGGCCTTCGGATGCGCCGGTATCGATGAGTTCGAACGCCAAGGTCGCCATGGCAAAAATTCCGGGATCTCCGGAACAGACGACCGCGACATCCCGCCCCTCACCTGCCAATTCGAGGGCGTGACGCACCCGCTTTTCTTCCGCACCAAGATCGAAGCGATGTTCGGTCTGGTGATGCCTGAGATCAGCAACGAGATCGAGGTAGAGGCCATAACCAACCCAGTCGGTTGCTGCACGAAGAAGCTGAATGGCTTCGCGGGACCGCCAGTCAGGCGTGCCCGGGCCAACCCCGATCAGGCTCACCCGGCCACGTGACCTTCCGGGCACCAGTTGCCTGCAGGCCGGTGCCTTAGCGAGGGCGGCAGTCACCCCCGATCCTTTCATCTTTGGAACGGTCAAAATTCCATTTGCTCCGGACGCCGCAAGCGCCGCCCCTTCCGCAACGCCTGCAACGCCGACTTCCGAGCGCACGATTTCAGAGGGGGTCTGAAGCCGTGGTTCTTCCCTTGCGAGTTGCTCTTTGTCGAAAAACCATGCGGGAACGTTGAAGGTCTTTGCGACGTCGTGGATTGCGGTTTCGTCCGCTTTCACATCAAGCGAGGCAATGGCTGCGAGCGATCCGGCAGCTACATTCGCCTCTTTCAGCACGGCCTGCGCAAGGGCCAGCGCTGCTTCGGGAGACGCGCCGCGCTCGGCTCCAAGACCAAGCACAAAACGTTTTTCATAAAAAACGAGATGACCATCTCCCACAGCCTCGAGCGGAGCCGTTCCGACCGTGATCTTCAGCGTACCGGCTGGATCGAAGGGGAGTGCAGAGGCCGCCAGCCAATCGTGGTCTCCATCGACGAGGATTTTTTCGCCTTTGAGAAGCCTTGCCATGAAGGGTTTGTAACTCTCAGGATTGGCGAGGCGGAGATCGTCCGGCGGCTGATCGAGAGCAATCTTGAAATGCCGGTCGCCGGACGTCGTAATCGCAGGCTCTATTCCAAGCGCTTTTCCGATCTCCACTGCGAGTTCATTAGCACCTTGATGACCTCCAAGAAGCGGCACAACCGCCTGACCATCCTCGGAGACGGCGATCACAGGCGGCTCTTTCGCCTTGTTATCCAGAACCGGCGCCAGAAGACGGATCAGGATTGCCGTCGAACAAAGCCCGACGACAGCAATCCCGTCTTCGAAGAGGCGACGGAGATGGTCACCGGTCTCCTCAAAAGCAACATCACCATCCGCTCGGCCAGAGAGAGCATGTATGCGGGCGCCTGGGAGCGCCGCGCGAAGGATCTCGGCTGTCTTCATTCCACTCTCGGAAAGAACGACAACAGCAATGTCTCGAAGCTCAGGCATTATGAGGCCACGCTCCACTTCCGCTGTCGTTCTCAATCAGGATCGTAGAGAAATAGGGGCGCTCACCCGTTGGAACGTCCGAAAGCTTTCGAACCGCCTCATTCTCATTGGTCGCGGCTTCAACAATGACCGCTTTGTCCGCGATACCCAGTCGTTCGAGAAGGCCGCGCACCTTTTCAAAATGCCGTCCGACTTTAATGATTGCCACTGCGTCAGCGGTTAAAAGTTCCCTCTCAAGATCGGCTTCTTCCATGGGAGCCGGAAGGACTTTGAGCGTTTCGTTGCGCCCGGCAAGGGGCCTGAGCGCGGACGCGGCACAGGCTGTCAGAGATGTTACCCCCGGGATGACTTCAACCGAAAAATCGGTCTGGAGCCGCTCAACCAGATACATTGCCGAGCCGTAAAAGAACGGGTCCCCTTCGCAAAGAAGGGCAACATCAGCACCCTTCTTCAGGTGAGAGGCGATCACAGTGGCCGCGCGGTCATAGGCGTGTTGCGCGGGCTCGCGCTCGACGCGCATGGGCACGTCGAAACCGAATTCCAACGTCTCGTCATGAACGAAGCGATTGACGATCCGGCGCGCCATGCTCTCGCCGCTATCCGCACCCACGGGATAGGCCACAAGCCCAGCGTCTTTGATGATGCGGCTCGCTTTGAGGGTCATCAGTTCCGGATCGCCCGGCCCGACACCGACAGCATACAATTTGCCCTCACTCATTTGACGGCCCGCCATTGCAGAACACTCATACGCGGGGACAGCGCCCGCATCTTTCCAACCTTCGCCAGGATGGACACGTCAAGACGCACGAGTTCTCCACCATGGGCTTCCTGGAGGGAAATTGCCTTCGCTTCGCCTTCGAGCGTCACGGTGTTCGCAACAAGACGTCCATTGGTTTTGAGCGCTTTCCAGGCGGCATCAAACACGGCATCTTCCGAGAGCCCGCCCCCGATAAAGACCGCATCCGGCGGATCTTTATCTTCTATGCTTTCCGGAAACCGGCCTTCGACAACCTTGATATCCGGAACACCGAGCGCATGAGCGTTTTCGCTGAGCATGGCCAAGCGGTTTTGATCCTGCTCGAAGCAAACCGCCTTTGCACCGCGGGCTGAGCGCATCCACTCAATCGCAACCGATCCGCAACCAGCGCCGATATCCCACAAAACTGCATCGGGGAACGGTTCCAGAGCGGCGAGCGTTACCGCCCGTGCCTCGCGTTTGGTCATCTGACCGTCATGGACAAAGGCATCATCCGGAAGTCCCGGTGTGCGAGGCCTGATGACCGCGCCGCTTCCCGGTTTGCAGTCAATGGCGAGCATGTTGAAGTCTGCAAATCCTTCATTCGGCATTGTATCGGCCCGGAAGGAAACAATGCGCTCGGCCTTCCCGCCGATATGCTCGAGGACGCTCACTTTGCTCTCGCCGAACCCTCGCTCATTCAAAATGGCAACGGCTTCACCGATGGTCGTCGCATTGGACGTTAGTGCCAGGATCCGCTGACCGGGCTCGATCGCAGCATGGAGACGTCCGACAGCGCGCCCGTGAAGCGAGATGCAGGCGACATCCTGCAGTGGCCAGCAAAGTCTGGTCGCCGCCAGCGAAAACCCCGACGGATGGGGCAGGATGCGCATTTCTTCGGGCTCGAACACCCGGGAAAGCGTAGCGCCGATCCCGAAATGCATCGGGTCGCCCGTCGCGAGAATTGTCAGCGCCTCACCACGCCTTTCTTTGAGATTGCGCAGCGTTTCATGAACGCGGCTCGTCCAAGGTGTGACCTCCTTGCCATCGAGTTCCGTCTCAGGAATTTCCGCAAGCACTCTTTCCGGCGCAATCACGGAATCAGACGCATCAAAGAGACGGCGCGCAGCAGGCGTCAGGCTTTCAAGTCCATTGTCGCCAATGCCCAAGACGGTCAGCCATGCCGGATCGGCCATCAGGCAACGTGCCTTTCAAGGGCGATCTGGCTTGCCGCGTTGAGCGTGGCGCAGGCAATGGCACTGCCGCCGCGTCGGCCTAAGAGCGTGAAGAACGGTACACCGCGCGGGTCCTCGCGAAGGGCGGCCTTTGCCTCGACCGCGCCTACGAAACCAACAGGCATGGCAAGAATGGCAGCCGGTTTCGCCATCCCATTGTCGAGGGCTTCCAAAAGCGCGAAAAGCGCTGTCGGCGCGTTGCCGATCAGGATCACGGCCCCTTCAATATGCTCTTCCCAAAGGCTCACTTGCGCAGCCGAACGGGTCGTTCGAAGATCACGCGCAAGGCCCGGAACCCGGTCGTCATTCAACATGCAGACAATATCGTTTTCGGCTGGCAGCAGAGACCGGATGATACCGGCGCGCACCATTTCGCAATCCGTCAGGATCGGCCTGCCGTCGCTGAGCGCGGCAGCTGCGGAACGCGCGACATCGTCGGAATAAGCAAGGTCTTCGGCAAGATCGACCATCCCGCAAGCATGGATTGCGCGCTCTGCCATGGCAGCAATACCGGCCGGTAGTGACGTGAGATCGACTTCCGTGCGGATGGTCGCAAAGGACTTTGCATAGATTGCAGCAGGGTCTTTCAGATAATCCGTCATGGCGTATCCACCCCTTCGCTGCTTGCAACCCGATCGGGTGCGCTCACCGGTCGAAGCGTCTTGGGACCCAGCGGATGATCCGCATGAGGATATGGGTGATGGGTGTGCGAATGATCATGGCTGTGCGCGTGCTCATGCGCATGATCATGGTCGTGATGGTGATGATGATCGTGGGTTGCCGCTGGCAAAGCCTCCACGCCACCCTGGCGACAATAGAACCCGTTGCAGTCTCCCTTACAGGGACAATCTTCAGGCGCGACAGTACCGATACCCTCGACATGGTGGTGGTGGCTTTCCTGAGGAAGGCCAACCTGATCTTCGAAACCCAGCACCTGCGCGCGGTATTTGCACAGGGCACAGTTCATAACGTTTTCGCCGGTATCGATCTGCTCGAGCCGTTCCTGGAAAGTCTCGATCACGAGCGGATGGTCATTCAGATAACCGGCTTTAACGAACTCAATCTCCGGATGTTTTGCCGCGACGAAATCCGTGTTTTCGTAGATCCGCTTGATCAAAACGCCAGTGAAGAGGAAATAGGGAAAGACGATGATGCGCTTGAACCCAAGCCGAGCCACCTTTTCAAGCGCCGGTTCGACGAGCGGGAACGTCACTCCGGAATAAGCGACCTCGCCCCAGCCGAAGCCAAATCCTTCCCACAAAAGGCGCATTACTTTTGAGATGTTCGAATTGGCATCCGGGTCCGAAGACCCCCGCCCGACGACGACGAGAAGCGTGTCTTCCGGTGCGACCTTATCCGGTGCCGCTGCGATGGCCTCTTCGATCCGCGCGCCTGCCGCCCGGATCATCCGGGCATCGATCCCGAGTTCTTTGCCGTAATCGATTTTGACGCCGAATTCGCGCGCATATTCATTGAGAACCGAGGGGATGTCGTTCTTTGCGTGCCCCGCGGCAAACAGCATGCCTGGTACTGCCTTGATCCGCGTCACTCCCTGCTCGCGCAAACGGTCGAGACCGGTGCGAATGACCGGTGTTGCAAATTCCAGATACCCATACTCCACCGGAATCCCCGGATAGCATTCGCGAAGACGGATCGCGAGTTTGGCAAACTCATCAACGGCGAATTTGTTCCGGCTGCCGTGGCCACAAATCATGATGCCGATTTTTTCACCCGGAAAGACGGTTCCGCCGGGTGCTATAGCCTCATCTGTCAGCATTCCACGCCCCCGCCGCAAGAGTGCTCCGTGTTCCTCCGCGCCGTATCCCGGCGCCTCATCGTATCTGGGAAGGTATCCGTCATCTTGTCCTTTCAGCACCTGAGCAAACCCCCGATTTGGGTCGGCCGCCTTCAGGTTCCATTCCGCCATGCCCCTGTTGCGCACGGCACTGATAGATAGACCCTATTCTTTTGCTATCTCAGAAGACGTTGATTTGCGACAAAAATCGGTTCAAACGGCACGACTGAGGCGGCCCGCCTGCGGCTTCAATTTGTCGCGTCAGCCTGTTCGTAGAGGTGGATAGCAGCCGCCAGGTCCTCGAGCGATGCGCCGGTTGATTTGAAGAAGGTGATTTCGTCCGCGCTCGCTCGGCCCGGATGCGTGCTGCGGCAAAGATCAAAGAGGTCGGCCTTTACATCATCGCTTGTGATCACGCCGTCCTTTATTGGGAGCACCACATCGCCTCCCTCTACCAATGCGCCGATCCTTGTATCGACAAAGACCGACGAGCGTCGCACGGCTTCATCATCGCTTTCCCTCATCGATGGTGTGAACGCGCCGACAAGGTCAAGATGCGCGCCCGGCTTCAACCAAGCGCCTTTAACGAGCGGATCATTCGAAAAGGTTGCGCAGGAAATCAAATCTGCTTCCCGAACGGCGCTTTCGAGGTCTTCTGAAACTGAGAAGGCGATCTCCGGCAGGAGCGGATCAAGTCTCTCGGCGATGCCAACCGCGTTTTCAACAGTGCGGTTCCAGATCGTAACCTGGGTAATCGGTCGGACACTGGCATGGGCGCGAATGAGGTAGGGTGCCATTGCGCCAGCCCCGACCATGACCATCTTCGCGGTATCAGGACGCGCAAGATAACGCGCAGCAAGGGCGGAAGCACCGGCAGTGCGCCAGGTGGTCAGTGTTTTACCATCGATCATTGCAAGCGGAGCGCCGGTCCGCCCGTTCATCAGGATGTATGCGGCCTGTACACCTGGCTCACCGATTTCGCCGTTGTCCGGATAGACATTGACGAGCTTTACGCCGAGGTAACCGTTGTCATTTCCGGCAAGCTTCGACCAGGCAGGCATGAGAAGCATGACGCCATCGGCGCGCTCACCGCGATCGATCGTGTGGTGATGGCGGAGCGGCGCTTCGATCTCATCACGGAAGGCTGCATCCAGAACATCGACGAGCGCCGGATAGGAAAGAATACGATCAACGTCTTCAGCGGTGAATATCCGCATAGCGGGTCGACTTGTCAGCTACGCGGTGACGGCAGGCTTGGCGTTTTTGTCAGCATATCGACTCGCTCCTGCGTCTTCTTCACTTCATTGCGGGCCAATGCTGCCGCGAACTTCTGTTCTCTCGCCTCTTTGCGGAACCGCCCTTGCTTCATCCAAACAGCAAAGCCGCCAATCAATGCACCGACAACGAGACCAGCAAAAAGGACCCAGTAGAGCGGAACCGCAAACTGCAATGCCGGATCTTCCTGATTGAACGGATCAAGGATGATTGTTACCGGCCCACGGTTGGCGACCGAGAGTGCAATCAGAACGATTGCGGTTGGCGCGAAGACAAGAAATTGCAGCAAACGTTTCATCTGGAAATCCATCGTTTTCGCAATCCCGCCGAACCATTTGCGGGATTCAGGCTTGGCGGTCTTGCCGAGCCTCCCATTTCACGCCCTAAGCTAATCGGCGGAAAGGAAAATTCCAACACGGCGAAACCCGGACACCGCTGCTAGCCTTACTCACCCTGCGCGCAGAGCTCAGGTTTCGATCTGAGGGACCATTGTCAGGCTTGCGGATGTCCCGGGTTCATGCGCTCACGCATCTCCTTGCCTGTTTTAAAGAAGGGCGTGAATTTTTCCTCGACGCTCACCTGGGCGCCGGTCCTGGGATTACGGCCGGTTCTAGCCGGGCGATGCTTGACTGAAAATGCGCC
>JBCDCU010000047.1:0-15588 GCA_039181265.1 Pseudomonadota bacterium
ACGGAAGCCTGTACCTGACCCAGCCGGACGGCAGCGTGATTGTCATCGAAAACGCTGCTGCAAATCTACCGACTTTCGTGATCGCGGGGATCGAATTGCCACGCGAGGCCCTGCAAGTCGCGCTCGCAGAAAGCGGCATCAACATCGCCGCTGGACCGGACGGGGCCGGCCTCACAACCCAGCCTAATGGTTCGGGTGGGGATTTTGGGACACCAGTCCCGGATATCGGAGATGCTCCCGGACCAGGCGGCCTTCTTGGATTAACGGAACTGGGCTTCGGCGTCGGCGGTGTAAATGACCTGCCGTTTCTTGGGCTCGGTGCCCTTGGTGCGACGATCACCGTAAGCGACGACATTCCATCCATTACTGTTGACGAAACCGACTTTGACACGGATTCATCAGTTGATTTCTCAACCGTCTTCACGATCGAAGATGGCGTTGACGCACCGACCTTCGCGCTTGAATTATCAGAGACGAGCGTCGATTCCGGACTTGTCGATTCAATTACCGGCGAACCTATCATTCTGACGGTGAACGCTGACGGAACAATTATCACCGCGGCGACGGAAACAACCGGACTTGAAGTCTTCACGCTGACACTCGATCCGGCAACGGGTATCGCAACGCTTGATCAGTCGCGCGCCATCATCCACGGCGATCCGACGGATCCGAATGAGTTGAGCGATCCGCTCCCCGAAGGCGCCGTTCTGATTACAGCAAGCGTGACGGGTGCGGACGGAGCAGTCGTTTCTGCGAGCGCCGACATCTCCGGCGTCATTGGGTTCTTCGACGACGCTCCATTCCTTTCTGAAACCTTCAGCGAGCCCTTCTTCGTATCAGAAGGTGGAGACGGTGTGGATCCTGCACTGACGACCTTTTCCGGGTCGCTCGCTTCTCTCGTTGAAACCGGAAACGATGAACCGGGATCTTTCGTTCTCTCACTCGACGGGGTTGATCCCATCGATCGCACGGCTGGCGGGGAACCGATTACGCTGACTGTTTCTGACGACGGTACACTTTTAACCGGTACTGCCGATGGCGTGACGATCTTTACCTTCGAATTGACGGACCCGGCCGCTGGAGATTTTACGTTCTCGGTTTTCCAACCAATCGATCTTCAGGAGACCGACCCGGAAGGCCTGCAAGAGATTGATTTCTCGCCTTTCATCAGCTTCCTTGATGAAGACGGCGACCCGGTGGACGTCCCGGCCGAGAGCGTCATTGCCCTGGTGGTGGATGCGACACCTGGAGAAGAACTCAGCGCCAGTGTTCTCGTCGGACTTGAATTTCTAGACGAACCCCGCCTCGCTGAAACGGAAAACGGTGTCGAATTTGTCTTCGCACCAAGCAGCAACAGCTTTTCTCTCATTGATGAAGATCTTGGAAATCTCGGTGACTTTGGTCTCGATGGCTTCGGGTCTTTTGGCTTGGTTGACGAAGCTGAAGCGCTCGCCTTTCTGACCTCCCAAAACCTGACGGATTTCTTGGGCGACCCTGTCAATCTGGTGCGGGTGGAAGGCGATAGTCTGATTTTCTCCAGCGCGAATGCCGATGTGTTCAGCCTCACGCTGGATGACCCTGCAACAGGAACCTTCACCGTTGAACTGCTCTCATTCGTCAGCGACGACGACGGCGGGCTTCTGAATGTCGACCTCTCTGGGTTCATTCAACTCATTGATTTCGACAACAGCCCGACCACGTTGGCCGATGGGTCAGTCGCCTTCTCAAACCAGATCCTGATCGGAAGCGCGGGCGTCGATATCATCATCGGAACGGAAGATATCGATCTTCTCGTCGGTGGCGCTGAGGACGACATCCTGCGCGGAAATGGTGGAGATGACATCCTCGAAGGCGGAGCTGGTGACGATTCGCTCGACGGCGGAAGCGGCGAAGATACGGCAAGTTTCGCCACCTCTCCCGACGGCGTCACTGTAGATCTCGCGGCTGGAACCGCGACCGGCCAGGGTGAAGACACACTGGAAGATATAGAAAACGTCTTCGGGTCGGTAAATGACGATACCCTTCTGGGTGACGGTGGTGAAAACATTCTTGCCGGTTCGTTTGGCAACGATGAAATTTCCGGCCGTGGCGGCAACGACACCTTGTTCGGCGGCTTCGGTGCAGACGACCTGAACGGCAACGGCGGCAGTGACGAGCTCTTCGGCGGGTTCGGCGCGGACAATCTCTCCGGCGGTGGAGGCGCAGACGACCTTTTCGGCGGAGCAGGCGCTGACGATCTTTTCGGGAACAGCGGCGACGATGACCTCTTCGGTGGCGGCGGGAACGACGATCTTTTTGGCGGTGGCGGTCAGGATCTGCTCGTTGGTGGCTTTGGGAACGACAGTCTTCGCGGAGGCGGAGCGGCAGACGACCTCTTCGGTGGCATCGGAGATGACGACCTCTTCGGCGGTGCCGGCGCAGACGATCTCTTCGGCGGTTTCGGGAACGATGACCTTTTCGGCAATGGCGGCGCCGACGTCCTTGATGGCGGCACGGGTCAGGACGATCTGTTTGGCGGCGGCGGGGCGGATGAGTTGCGCCTCGGCGGGACAGGTCCAGGATTCCCCGGTGTTGAAATCGGAACCACTGTCAATGGCGGCGGTGGTACGGATCGTCTGGTTCTGCAATCGGATATACTCGTTGACGACTTTACGCCAGTGAGCGTTGAAGAGATCGACACCAATGGTTTTGAAATCGACGGCACGGGCGGTGGCAACACGATTGATCTCTCTTCCATCGACACCGTCATCGGCCCGGACCCGGTCGTCGTCAATGGCAATTTCGGCGCCGACACGATCACCGGAACCGGCGGAACGGATATCATCTCAGGTGGCTTTGGAAATGACGATCTATCCGGAGGCGGAGGTGCGGACGAACTCTTTGGTGGCATCGGAAATGATGACCTCTTCGGCGGTGCGGGAAGTGACGATCTGTTCGGTGGCGCCGGGGACGATGACCTTTTTGGTGGCGGCAGCGCTGACATTCTTGACGGTGGAACCGGTCAGGACGATCTCTCAGGTGGCGGTGGAGCCGATGAATTACGTCTCGGCGGCACAGGCCCGGGGTTCCCGGAAAATGAAATCGGAACGACCGTAAACGGCAACGGCGGCACGGACCGTCTGGTTCTGCAATCGGACATTCTTGTCGATGACTTTACCCCGATCAGTGTCGAGGAGATCGACACAAACGGGTTCGAAATTGATGGCACGGGCGGCGGCAACACCATCGATCTCTCTTCCATCGATACCATCATTGGCCCGGACCCGGTTGTGGTCAATGGCAATGGTGGGGCAGACACGATCACCGGAACCGGCGGAACGGATATCATCTCAGGTGGCTTTGGAAATGACGATCTGTCCGGGGGCGGAGGCGCAGACGAACTCTTCGGAAACACAGGAAATGACGATCTCTTCGGCGGCGTCGGAAGTGACGATCTGTTCGGTGGCGCCGGGGACGACGACCTTTTCGGTGGCGGCGGTGCCGACGTTCTTGACGGTGGAACCGGTCAGGACGATCTCTCAGGTGGCGGTGGAGCCGATGAATTGCGACTTGGCGGCACCGGCCCTGGATCCCCGGAAAATGAAATCGGGACGACCGTGAACGGGAACGGCGGCACCGACCGTCTGGTTCTGCAATCAAACATTCTTGTCGATGACTTCACCCCGGTCAGCGTCGAAGAGATCGACACCAACGGGTTCGAAATCGATGGCACGGGCGGTGGCAACACGATTGATCTCTCTTCCATCGATACCGTCATCGGCCCGGACCCGGTCGTGGTCAACGGGAATGGCGGCGCCGACACGATCACCGGAACCGGCGGAACGGATATTATCTCAGGCGGTTTTGGAAACGACGACCTCTTTGGCGGCGGCGGCGCCGACACCCTTGATGGCGGCATCGGTGACGACAATCTGTTCGGCGGCGGTGGCAACGATACGGCATCATTCGCTTCCGAATCCAATGCTGTAGGAGTCAATCTCGCGGACGGCACAGCGACTGGACAGGGGAGCGATACTCTCACATCCATCGAAAACGTGATCGGTTCTGCTGGAAATGACGATATTATCGGCAACGACCAGGCAAACCGTATAGAAGGTGGCGGCGGTGACGATGATATTTTCGCCGGCGGTGGTTCGGATGAGATTTTCGGCGGTGCAGACAATGACGAACTTTTTGGCGGCGCCGATAACGATACATTGTTCGGCGGCATCGGAAACGATGAACTCAGTGGTGATGAAGGCGCGGATATTCTGATCGGGGGTGAAGGTATCGACATCCTTGCCGGTGGTGAGGGGGTCGACACGTTTGTCATTGATGCGGATTCACTTGACGGATCGATCTTTGATTTCATCATCGACTACGAGGCGGGCGAAGAGATCGATCTCGCCGAGTTGCTTGATGGCAGCGGGGCCACAGATGCGAACATCACCGAGTTTGTTCGCGCGGAAACGAACGGGTCCGGATTTGTCGAACTTCAAGTGGATCAGGACGGGGCCGGAGGACCTGAGAGTTTCGTAACCGTAGCGACCCTTGCTGCACCGGCCGCAAGTGAAATAACCGTCGTCTTTGAGGCAGCTGGCGGGGCGCCGCAATCCTCCGATATCGTTATTAGCTAAGAAGGCCTTCACTCAAAACAGCGGCGGATCTTGAGGTCCGCCGTTTTCTTTCAAATCCCTCCATGGTAAGCCGGATTCATGGTGGAAAATACGATAGACTCTTCTCACTCCCGATCGCCCGTGTCGCACATATTCCACAGCCTGTTTGTGTGCCTGATGGTAGCTTTTCTTGGAGCCTGCGGTGCAACGACACTTGAGAATCTGGAGGTCGCCGAAGACCCTGGCGATCGCACAGCGGAACGCTCGGGCAGCGGAGTAACCGCAGCTCTGATCCTACCTCTCACTGGTGAAAACGGGCAGCGCGGTCAGGATGTTGCACGCGGTATCGATCTTGCGCTTTCCAAATTTCCTTCAAGCGCGGTCAACATCGATCGTTTTGATACCGGATCAAAGCCCGACCAGACACAAACCGTGCTGGCTGGCTTGAACGCCAACGGCAAAACGCCATTGATTTTGTCGGCCGGCGATAAGGCGGTCCGCGACCAGATCATCCAACAAAGCGGCCTTCATATTCTCTTTGAAGAAGGCGTCGGGGAAGTCAGCGGACCCTACTACTTTGCGCCATCACGTGCAGAGAGCGTACAGGCAGCGATCGACGCAGTTGAAAAAGACCTTCAAGGTCCAATTGTTGTCATTTATCCGCGGGACGATGACAAAGCGGCGGAGGCAGCCGCATCCCTTACATCAAATGTCGGGAACCCTTTGCTGCTCCTTGCCTATTTCAACGATGAAACGCCTGAAGCGGTCGCGCAAAAGGCGCTACGTCTGGCCCCCGCGGCCGCGATTACGGCCCTTCTTGGACGCAGCCAACAAGATGTTACGATTGCGGGTAGGATCGTCAAACTCAAAGCTGGAACGGCAGCGCACCGGGTCATCGCCAATACGGACTGGGTGACCGGGCCGCTTAATCTAAACGGCGCTGACGGTGTCTTGGCTGCAGGTGTTGACACAAGGGATCGAGGCCTTTTTGAAGATCTACTCGGAGACGGCACAGGACGCGCGTCTGTCGAAACGGTCCTGGGCTTCGACCTTGGAGCAGCGCTTGCCAGCATATCGAATTCAGGTAATCAAGATGTAACGATTGAAGACCTGCGCACCGCGCTACAGCGTCCGACAGGTTTTCGTGGCGCCGCCGGACCCTTCCGCTTCAAAAAGGGGGGCACTGTCGAGCGAGCCTTCGGTCTTTATCAGATCAAGAACGGACGTTTCGAAATTTTGGCTCAACCACCGGAAAGCTTTCAGAACTGAAGGCCGGATCGCGGGCCAAATCCCGTTACGTTGAAGAGCAGGTGCGGTCAGTTGATGATGAACTCGCCGTCAACTTTTTGCCATTCGCCCGGTCCGATCAAGCGCTGGTGGGAATATTGAACGGAATGGAGTGGCCCATCGAGCGACTTCGTCCAGAAATCAAGAAACCCATGCAGTTTCGGAAAATCAGGCGCCATATCATAATCTTGCCAAAGGTAAGTTTGCAGTAGAGTTTGAAAATCGGGACGATGATAGAAGATGTTTGCGGTGGTCAGCCCGTATCCTGCGAGCATCAATTCGATTTCACTCGTTTTCATGCAAAGCTCCGTTTCGTTTATAACAATAATTTTCGTTAAAACATTGCAACATGACAAGTGCGGCAAAGAATCATTTAACAGATTCAATATGTTATCACTCGTCACGAACGAGTGCTGTTAAGTGTCTTTTGAATAAAAATTGAACACAAGGGCGACTTTTCGGACACTAAATCGTCTCTTTTGCCCATCCAATATTCAATTCAAGACCAAAATAGTCCGATAGAGACGGCATGTCACAAAAATGCATCACTGCCTCGCGTCTTTTGGATTATGGTCTGCTGCTATCAGGCTGAAACCGCTACATTAACATTGCGGTTGAACCTTGAATGCTTTAACTCTAGCGATTGGGGATAATAGGGTTATTGCGCGAAAACGCCGAGTGGCACAGAAATCTGATGCATGGCGCCGGCACGCAGCAATTAAGGGTTTGCTGACTAATTTCGGGTAAACGACCCTGGTGGGATATGGGATAGCCTGACCGTATGTCGGATCAGTTGCAAAGCAAAGAAGTTGGCAAGGAATTGGGCGAGGTGTCTGACCTTGCACCGAAAACTGTTGCTCCAATGCAGTCGGCGCCTGTTATTCAATTACCAAGCAAGAAGACTGACACGGGTCTGCCGACCAAGCCAATCAAGAAGATTGCCCGTCTCACCACCATCAAGCCGAAGGTTATCCGCCGAAATCTGACATTGGTCTCCTTCGTCCTTTGCGTGGTTATTCCATCGATCCTTTGCGGCTTTTATTTCCTTGCAGTGGCATCCGACCGCTACGCCGCTAGTGCTGGTTTTGCGGTACGCACACTCGATAGCAGCGCGGCCGGCGGCGATTTTCTCGGTGCGCTAACCGGTGTATCGACCGCAGGCAGCACCACGACAGATTCCTACATCATTATGGAGTATCTCACGAGCCGCCAGCTCGTTGAGCAATTGATGAAGGACGCAGATTTTTTGAATGCGTACAGTCGAGATGATATTGATTTTCTCTACAGGCTAGACCCTGAGATGCCCATTGAGGACATCGTAAACTACTGGTCCTGGATGATCACGCCTTCCTATGACAACACATCAGGCCTCGTTGAATTTGAGGTTGAGGCGTTCACGATTGAAGATGCAAAGAGGGTTGCTGATCTCATAGTCAGATACTGTCAGGAGCTGATCAATCGGATTTCCGAGCAGGCAAGACGGGATTCTGTACGTTTTGCCGAGCGCGAAGTGTCAACTGCAGAACTCAACTTAAAGCTTATTCGGGATGAATTGCGGGACTATCGCGCTCGCACTGCGGCGATAGATCCAGAGGCAGAAGCAGGCGCGCAGATAGAATTGACGACCAGGCTCAAGTCGGAAATCATCAACGTGAAGAGCCGGTTGTCATCAGCTTTGTCATCAGGACTCGCGACTGATTCTCCCACGGTCCGCAATTTAACAAACCAGCTGAACTCGTTAGAGCATGAATTGGAGATCAAGGAAGCAGAGATGCTGGCAGCCGATGGTGGAGACTTGGCAACAATTCTCGCTGAATTGGAACGGTTGCAGGTTGAACAGGAATTCGGACAGCAGGCATACACAGTCGCGTTGGCCTCGCTGGAAAGATCTCGCGCGGAAGCTGACAGAAATCAGCGCTTCCTTGCCATCTATCGCCAACCGAGCGCGCCGCAGGATGCAATTTATCCGGAGCGGATCCTAAACACTTTCCTTTGTTTAATCGTTGCTCTTATTATCTGGTCGTTGGGCCTTCTGCTCGTCCAATCTGTGCGCGATCATATGCGCTGAGGCAATTCGTTCACTGCCACGTTGAGGATGCATGTCTAGATCACGGGCGTCCGTTCACCCTCTTGTCGTGCAAGTGCGCGTTATTATGGCTCTCATTTTGAGGGAAACGCGCGTTACCTTCGGCACCGCGCAATTGGGATATCTATGGGCGATCGCCAATCCCATTTTCGGCACCGCTATTCTGACGCTCGTCTTTTCATTCGTGAGCCGCGTTCCACCGATTGGGAGCAGTTTCGTACTCTTCTTCGCAACGGGTGTCCTTCCCTACGAACTTTATCGCAAACTCACCAATTCGCTCATGTCGGTCTTTGATGCCAATCGCGGACTGCTCGCCTACCCGTTGGTCAAAGAACCTGACGTGGTTATCGCCCGTTTTCTTCTGATCTTTGCCACATATCTGCTGGTCTTCTTTGTATTCTTCGGAATGCTCATATTGATGGATTTCGCCCCGCTTCCAGACAATCCTGGCTCGCTCCTGGCAGCCACATTCGCGACCGCAATGCTTGGTCTTGGGATTGGATCCACAAATGCTGTCATAAAGGGCTTGTGGAAGACCTGGCCGCAGATTGAAGGCATCATTTCCCGGCCAATGTTCTTCATATCGGGCGTTTTCTTCATCCCGACACTTTTCCCACCGCACATCCAATATCTTTTGTCGTGGAACCCTGTCATGCATTCGATTGAATGGTTCCGGGAAGCTTATTTCATCAGCTACGAAAGCCAATTGCTCGATCGTAGATATTTGTTCATGGTCACGCTGAGTTTCTTAATGATAGGGTTTGGTGGCGAACGGCTCTACCGCAAGAAAATGACATGAAATTGCGATGATCGAATTCCGGAATGTGCGAAAAGTCTACAAGATGCGTGGCGTTGAAAAGGTCATTATCAATGATCTGACAATGCAGTTTCCTCCGCGGGAAAACATTGGCATTCTTGGACATAACGGAGCCGGCAAATCCACACTGATGCGCATGATCGCAGGTGCAGAATTACCCGATCGTGGACGTATTAAACGCAACGTGAATGTCTCATGGCCACTCGGTTTCGGCGGTGGTTTCAATGGCAATATGACAGGCACAGAAAATGCGCGTTTCGTGGCACGGATGTACGGCGAGGACCCGAAAGAAATAGTCCAATTCGTTGAAGAATTTTCCGAACTCGGCCCGTCGATGAAACTGCCGATTAAAACCTATTCAAGCGGCATGAGAGCTCGTCTCGCTTTCGGAATGAGTATGGCGATCGATTTCGGTTACTACCTAATTGATGAGGTTACAGCAGTGGGAGACACGCGCTTCAAGAGAAAATGCGATGCCGTTTTCCAGTCAAAACTCGAAACTGCCAACATCATCATGATCTCCCATTCGCTCGATACGATCAGGAAGTTTTGTGACAGCGCCTGTATTCTCGATAATGGGCAACTCTCATATTATGACGACATAGAAGAAGCCATCGAGATTCACGAGACCAATCAGGCACGTGACTAACGCTTAGACGACATCACTTAGGTGAGGCAGCGCGACACAACCAGCAGCACCGAGCAGCGCGCAGTTGAGCAAATTAGGCCTTGACGAGTTTTTCTGAGGTCATCCGGTATTTGCCACGCGTATCGACAATGAGATTAGCGTGGCGAAATACCAGATCGTAGTCCACCCTATCATGATCCGTAGTCAGAACAACGCAATCGAAACGACCGATATTATCAGGTGTTATGGATTCGCTCGCCAAATCGAAGAAATGTTCTCGCATTCTTGGCAAGGTCTGTATGTGTGGATCACTGTAAGCAATCTCCGCACCTGCATCGCGAAGCAATTCCATAACGTCGAGCGCCGGTGACTCGCGCACATCATCAACATTCTTTTTATAAGCAACTCCCAGCACGAGTATCTTCGAGCCCTTCACCGCCTTGCCCGCCTGGTTCAGGCCTTCGGTTATCTTACCCATAACGTGATTTGGCATACGCCGGTTGATTTCGCCGGATAGTTCGATGAACCGAGTGTGCAGACCGAACTCGCGCGCTTTCCAGGTCAGGTAAAATGGATCTATGGGAATGCAGTGACCACCGAGCCCGGGGCCAGGATAAAACGCCGTGAAGCCGAATGGTTTTGTCGAAGCCGCATCAATGACTTCGAAAATGTCTATTCCCATGCGATCTGCTACGAGCTTCAGCTCATTGACAAGACCGATGTTTACGGCACGATAAATGTTCTCCAGAAGCTTGGTCATTTCGGCCACTTTGGTTGAACTCACCGGGACCACGAAATTAATAGCAGCGCTGTAGAAGGCTTTTCCTGCTTCGAGACAATGCGCCGTATGACCGCCGACAACCTTTGGAATCGTATCTGTATCGAAATCAGGATTACCTGGGTCTTCGCGTTCAGGAGAATAGACGAGGAAGAAGTCCTCCCCCCGACTCGAAATCCACGCTCCGCAATAAACGGCAATAATTCTTCGTCTGTTGTGCCAGGATAAGTCGAACTCTCCAGCGACATCATCTGACCGGCTTTTAGATAGGGCTGCACTGCTTTGGCCGTACTGATTACATAACCAAGTTCCGGTTCTCGGTATTTGTTAAGAGGTGTGGGAACGCAAATGATGATCGTATCGACCTCACTGGTTCTCGAAATGTCGGTCGTCGCTTCAAAGCCTCCGGCTAAGGCCTTGCCCACGCGTTCGGGAGAAATGTGCTCAATATAGCTCTCGCCATTATTGATCTTAGTGACTTTCTCAGCATCGATGTCAAAACCAATAACTTTGAAGCCGACTTCAGAATACAAAATAGCGAGCGGCAATCCGACATAACCGACACCATAGACGCCGACCACACTCTTTTTGGTCGCCACATCCGATAAGAACTTTTCGAGGTGCATGCTGAACGTCACCGCATAAGACAATGGGCAGAGGGTCTTCGAAAATCAGTCAGACGTGACCGTAGAGACCGAAAAGCCAGCCGGTTCAACCAAACCCCTGCCAGGATGCGGGCCTTATCCGCCACGCTCTAAGGAGTGTCAACCCGAAATTGGCGCGAACGGCTTGCACTCAGCTGACCCACTCAAAACACGATCGCTTCGATCATAAATCCGGATAGCGGTCTCTTCCGCGAGGGCCTCGCCGGCGCCTGTGACATTGCGCGGGGAGCACTTGTTCAGCACTTCAACCGAACACTCCGCTTTACGGAGAAACGCAGTGCCGCTCTTGCCGTATCTTTTGCAAGATTGGTATGACTAAGGTTGCCATGAGTGTTTGTGTGTAGGGTGCTGCACCACACTCCCCAGTCAGCGACTTGCGCAGAGGATAGGACGAGAAACTCTCGTCGATCCACTTGTCATGTCCGCAAGCCTCGTGTCTTCTGTCGACCCATTGAACGGTCGAACATAACGGTCCGTTCCCTCACCCGACATTGCAAAACCGGACAACCACATGCGCAATGAAAGACGCCCAAAGGCCTGTGGTATCGGCCTTCGGATTTTCACGGCTTTTTTTGCGGTCAATCTTTTTGCACTCACGTCCGCATTCGTTGGTTGGTTTGGTTTGGGCACTATTCGGCAAGCCCAAATCGAGGTTCTTGAAAGCCTCTACCCTCTTCAGAATACGGCCCATGCAATCGCACTGGAGACAAACCATCTGATTGTCCGGTTCCCGATATTGCTTGGGGACAATTTGTCCGAGAATCTCGATCGCGACGCAGAGAGTGTTCGGCAAGGCAAAGAGCGCTTGAAGGGCCTATTGGATGATCTTGAGGAGGGCGGCGAGAATGCACTCCTTGTCGGTGAGCTCCGTTCAAAGCTTGATGTGTTGACTGCCAGGACACAAGAAGCGCTCAACGTTGCGTTAGGTATCGCGGCATTGAAGCAGGCGGTTGCCGACGCAGCCGAAGTGATTGAGGCGAACCTTTCCACCATCATAGACCTGACAAATGAGCGTCAAGCGGCACGGATCGATGTTGCATTAAATGACGCTGGCGCGCTGCGGGCAGCGTTAGACGGTCACTCTCCCCTGCTCCCCGAAACAGCCGTGACAAATTTCAACGCGTTCTTTGGTAACACTCTGAATGAGGTCCAGAAGGCGACCGAAATAAAATTCCGCGCGGACACAATGCTTCGCAGTATCGATCGCATCAGCGCGGCCAATGATTCCGGCAGCCTTGAGTCGCTTCGACAACTTTCCACCAGCAGTTTTCGGGTGATCACAGAAGCTATTGCCCGCATGGAAAATGGCCCCGACCGAAGCGCATTCTCTCTCCCAATTGACAAGATTGCGGACCAGCTTGTTGGGCCGAACAACATTTTTGATCGTCAGAAACGTCTTATCGAAGCAATTGAAACCCTGGCAAAAAATTGGCGTGAACTTGTTCCGGTCTCACGAGAGATTGAAGCAATCACTTCGACGTTTTCCGACAAAATTACGGGCCTAACCAAAGCACAGTCCAATGCGACCGCGGTTGCAACCCGCGACACTCAGTATGCACTTCTCGGTTTTGCTCTTTTCGCATCGTTCATGTCTGCCGTGATCTTTCTCTTGTATGTTCAAAGAAACATCGTCTTCAGACTAAAGCGATTACTTTCAAGTGTGACCGAGCTTCTGAAAGGCAATTTGGCCAAGCCTGTCGACAGGACCGGAGACGATGAAATCACCGATCTTGAGAAAGCAATCGAGCAGTTCCGATTGAACAGGATTCAACTCCGCGAAACGGAAACCCGGCTGAACGCATATGCTGCAGATCTGGAACGATCCAACGAAGACCTCGGCCAATTCGCCTATGTTGCATCACACGATCTAAGGGCTCCGTTGCGGGGCGTCACGTCGATTGCCGGTTGGATCGAAGAGGATATTGCAGAGAAGAAATATGAAGACGTGAGCAGCAATCTCGCGTTGCTCAAGGGACGTATCGCCCGCATGGATACGCTCTTATCCAGCATCCTTGCCTATGCTCGCGCCGGTCGCGAAGTGGAAGAACCTGTCGTCTTGGACTTTGCACAAACGGCAAGAGAGGTATTCGGCGACGTCAATACTGCGGACCGGTTTCGTCTGCTTGTGAGCGCAAATCCGGGTTCCATCGAGATCGAACCCTCTTTCCTCAGGCAGCTTTTTATGAACCTAATCAACAATGCGACTAAGCACCATGACAAAGATACCGGCACGATCGAGGTTACTTATCAAGAGGACACTACGCATTCCTATCTGTCAGTGAGCGACGATGGCCCCGGTATTCCGCCGGAAATGCGTGAGAAGGTTCTCAAAATCTTTCAAACTCTGAAGCCGAACGATGAAGGAAACGTGAGCGGAATAGGCCTCTCCATTGTGAAGCGACTTGTTGATCGTAAACGGGGCACTCTTCGGATTAAGGACGCAGCTTCGGGTGGTACGGAGTTTCTAATCAGATGGCCGCGACTTCAAGAAGACGCGGATTGCTAATCCGCTGATTGTAGCCAACGACGGATTGGAAGCGTTGGCCAGAGTGATCCGAACATTCATTTAGTTAAACCAAGACTGGTATTTAATGTTTAATCGGACCTATACTTCGCGGGTTCAGCGAGCTCGGTCCTTATGCGGTATTTGTTCGTAAATACCGCCCCCTAGACAGCACATCTCAGAATGCAAGTTCACTTCATCGACGACGACGAAACTTTCATCGAGTTACTGGACACGCAATGGCGCCGCCAAGGCGGTATAAAGCTCACTCATAGTTGCGCCATTGGCGACGTCAGAGACCGTATCCTTTCGCATCCGGTCGATTGTATTCTGGTTGATATCAACCGCCCAGACGCGATTTCCATGCAAGACGACGTCGAAAACATTCGCGCCATTTCGTCCGCTCCAATCATATTCATAACGGGCGGAAACGCGGAAGGTCTGCGAAGCAACGCCATAAGCGCTGGCGCCGAAGGTATTATCGACAAGGACAGCCTTTCGCCCGCACTGCTCAAACAGATGTTCTACAATTCCGTTGCAAGGATGTTTGGGCATCACAGTCTTGAAACACCGGATCCCGAATCGGAGATCACCGCTCCGGTGCTTCCAAACTCCAATCTGAACCGGTTTCATGCGCCGCTTGATTATTTGCAGCTCGGCCTGGAGACGATGATTGATATCGCACAGCGTGGAGAGGAAGGCGTCAGCGTCAGCTTCATCCATCATCTCCTGGAGACGGTGAACGCGATAAAAGTTTATGCAAACAGCGATTTAAGCACGGAGACGCTGACCCCAGCCCATGAAATCGTCGTCAGGCTGCGCACTTACTTTGAGGACCTCGCCCGCATTAAAGACATCAAAATCGAGTATGATTTGCAAAGCGGCTGGTTTTCTCAAATTGGCCCCCCCGAACTTGCGCAAATCGGTATCTATCACCTTCTCGAAGGCATTGTGCGCGCCTGTTCTGCGGGTGATGAGGTTTACTTTCAAATAAGAAAGATGAACGCTGCAACTGTCGTTTCGGTGGACATCAGCAGACCAGTGATCCCGGGACCCGGCGTTTTCTTTTCCGGACAATTGGATGATCTGACGTTCGGACCGGACGCGCGAGCATCTTTAAGTCTGGCTGTGCTCATGTTGAACCTGCGCGCAGAACAGATTGAAGTTCATCCGACCGCGCTAGGCCAGAGGCTCAATATTCACCTTTAGGGTTCAGTAAAGCCGATCAGGCGGTACGTTCAGGTGTCCCGCCACCCTGCAAAGCACGCGCGTGCGCTCGGGCGGTCTCTGCAATTTGTATCGCGTGCTCTGACAATCGCCTCAAACTCTCACTGCGCTGATAGGGGTCACCACAATGGCTTTCGTCCCTAAGCGCTTCATATTGCAGCCAAAGTTCTTCTTGCAAATCGCGGGAAAGCATATCGAATTTCTACTCACATTTCTTAGTGTCAGGCACGATTGTGGAGCGAGCATCCTCTGCCCGACACCACTAAGGCATCACCTTGAACGCGGTTAAAAGATAAGACTCCTTAATGTTTGTCAATCGAATGACATTTAATATCGGAAAAGATTCACGCAATTTAGGTCAGTGGGAAACACTTGATCGTTGTTGAGTGGAAAACCGTTCACGAAACGGGCTCACTGGTTGTATTTTTCGACCGGTGCCGGGTCGGACCGTCATTCCCAAACCCCACAGTCTCAAACACGCGCCCGCCCAGGATCGACCGAAAACGTCCTTCCCACGCGACAAGCGACCATTTGAAGCCAACGAGGCCACTTGGCGTAGTGGAAAATTGCGATACTGTGCCCTCGGCTAGCGTTTTCTGATCAAGAACTTTCAAAAGTAAAACAAAATAGCATGAAGAGAATAATTTCTTCTTCAAGCTGAAGGAAGCGCGATCGGGAAATACTAGACGGGCGAGTTTCGGGGGTCGCGCGCATGACAGAAAATCTGAATGAACCGGAAAAACAGAAGCCGGCGAATACCGAGCCGGATGAAATCGCCCAATTGCGCGATCGGGAACAGCAGACATCGACAAAGGCCGATTACGTTGTCGCGGTTGGCGCGTCAGCCGGCGGGCTTGACGCTCTGGAAGAATTCTTCCGTGCGGTTCCGGCCCGCAATAACATTGCTTTTGTCGTGATCCAGCACTTGTCGCCCGATTTCAAGAGCATGATGGACGAACTTCTCGCGCGTCATACCGACATGAAGATCCACAGAGCGCAAAC
>JBCDCU010000048.1:0-15510 GCA_039181265.1 Pseudomonadota bacterium
TGATGAGCGGCAGGATGAAGCCGGTGACTGCGGAAAAGATGATGAACCACGCTGCCACATTGCCCTGTTCGGCCTGCTGGTGCTGGCCGCTCATGACGATCACGAAGACACCGAATGTCAAAGGCACACTCAGAACGCCAAGACCATTCAGGAGAGCGGAGATCACCGGAGCCCTGCCGCTCTTCATCGTATAAAAGACGAGCGCCGGGACGAGCACAAAGCAATGGAACAGGACGATCGCCGTGCCAGGGCCGTACTTATCTGCAACATCTGCAAACACGAAACGCCCCCCTCATCTCACAACCTGAACACATGGTGGTAACACCGACCCAAGAACCTGCCTGTGAGAAAACAGGACAGCATGGTAGCGGCCGGAAGAACGAACAAACTGAAGAGGGACAGAAAGAGGAACAACGGCGCCCCGCCTATGAAAAGAAACCAGAAGACGGCTGCTGTGACGGGCAAGCTCAAGAGTCCAAGAATGCCAAGAACGGGCGAGATAAGCGGCCCGGACCTTTCACTCGAGCAGTGATAGGCATAGGACAATAACAGCACCAAGCCATGCACGATCCCAGTGATGATTGCGAACACTGGATTATCGAAGGGTTCCAGCATCATCGCTCGGTTTTCCTGTTTCATCACAGCGCAAAAACACAGCCCCGATTACCCGCCGGTTTGGCCAAAAAAACCTCCGGTGCGGAACTGACGCTCCCGCATATCCGTCGTGCCGATCCGCCTCACATCGGTCGCCGACACCATCATGCTTTCGAAGAAATCGAGAATTTTTCCGCAGTGCCGTTCAATCAGCTGACCTCCCTCCTTCGAGTTTGCGGTCTGAATGTGGAAAAGAACATTCCAACCGTGGTAATGCATGCCGACGAAGTGATGCGCGCCCTGCCTTGTGGGCGTTCCCACCGTTTTATCATGCATTTCCAGCACGGTCTGACAGAGTGTCTCGTAGCTCTTCGGCACACGGTCACCGGGTTTTCCGGGTGGCACATTGTAATTGGAGGGCCGGATAGAGAATTCGATGTGCGGCTGATCGATGGTTTCGCGCCCGATCGATTGAGGAACTATCTCACCAGAACCGCCGTCGATCATACCGGCTATCGTAACTGAGCGGAACGAATACCATTCTGCTTTCAACGGGTTACTGGTGACTTTCTGCTTGCTAATGATAAACGCCTTAGGGACGCGAAAAGTCCATTGACCTGACTTGTATATCCCTTTCTCGACCGGATCTCCGCGTCCCTGCCAAAAGGCCCTGCTATGCAAGGTTGCTCCGATCTTGTGGACTTGCCTAAGCGTGTGCGTGACCGGTGTCATGTCCTTCGTTCTGAACTTCATGAAACGCCTGCCGATCGCATCCGTCCTATCGGACACGAGGGACTGGTCATAAATCGCAGGCCTCAACGGTTTTATGCCGGTGGGTAAATATGGCCGTGCCGGATCATATCCGGGTACCGTCTCGCCAAGCGTTCCGACATTCCTCATATCGGCGACAGACACGGTTATGTCGTCGAGGAACTGTTCTATCGTCGTGCAGTGCCGCCTTAAGAGGCCGTTCCCTCCTTGCCCATACGGCGTCATACGGAAATGAGCGGGCCAACCGGAATAAAAAACATCCAAGGCGTAAGTATGCGGCTTTGTTGAATAACCGCCGCTTTCGAGCTCTTGCTCCATGTTATCAAAAACAGCCTCGCAAAGCGGTTTGGGCTCGACCTCTGCTTCGCTTTTGCCATAGAAATTATGTGGCCTCGCATTCTTGATAAATACCGTGAATTCAAGCTGCGGTTCGACGATTGTTTCTGCGCCAATTGTCCGGGGGACAATCCTCCCTGTCTGATTATCGATGACACCTGCGAACGCGATAGTTTCCATCGGATAGGGATCAGTAAGGCCCCTCTTCCAACCGGTATGAGTCTTACGGACCACATAAGCTTCCGGTAAACGGACGGTCCACGTCCCGGATTTTTTGATCCTGTTTCTAACCGGTCTACCGGGGGTACGCCACCACGGACGCTTTTCGAAAACAATGCCAATCTGGCGGCGCATCGCCATCGTGTGGGTGACGGGGGTCATGTCTTGAGACCTGTGTCTGGTGAAGTGTCGCGAGGAATGCGTCTTGATAATTTTCACGACGGTCGGGTCGGAATAGATCGGGTGAAAGGGTCCTCTTCCAGCCAAATAAGCCGCTAAGGTGCCGAGGATGCCGATTCCGAAAAGGCTCAAAGCGGCTATTCCAATAATCCGGCGGGCAAGGGCCATGGGCTCAAAACACTCAAAGAATACGTAATCAATATTGCTTCAAAATTCGCCTTACCTTTATCGAAAAAGAATTGCGATTTGCCTAAACCGACCTCGCAGATTTCGGGGTATCGGACGGATCTCGCTTTCCATGTCCGGGCGGTTACACTCAGTGTGTTGACCAAACCCGCCCCCACCTGCCTTCACAGAAACGTGGCATTGCGTTTTTTCGTGAGCGGCTTAAGACCGTCCGATGACCTATTGGGGCCTTTACTTTCACTGGGCGGTTTTCTGGGCAACGGCGATTGCTTGGTTTCTGCCGGGCTTCTTCTGGTTTACCAGACTGAAATGGAAGACCCGGCTTCTGACCGCGTTTATCCCGAGCGCGCTTTTGATGGTGACCTTCGGTGCCCTCATATCGATCTCATTTCATCTTGCAGGATCTGACCCGGCGCGGATGGCGGATTTGGCCGTTCAGGATCCGGCGGGCGCGTTCAGCTATTATATGGAGACCGGCTTTGAGACGGTGATCGGCTGGGGCCCGGCGCTCTTTGCAAGGCTCCTGTCGCTCCTGATTGGCCAGTATGTGGTTTTCAAAATTCCGACCCCACGCCGCAAGCGGGAACGCAACGTCTGAGCGCCAGGTTCCTCCCGCAAGCGCCGCCCTCTTCAATCACCATTTTTCAAAGCGTTATTTTCTAAAAGGCTTCATCCTGCATGACACGCCATTTCAAAGGTTTCCTCGCCCGTCTTGCGATTGTTCTCTTTTATTGGGTTTTGGGTCTAATGATCCTGATCATCTTTGTTCGTATTATCAATGCTCTCAACGGAACACCGGAAGACCAGCCGCTTTGGGTCTATGGGCTTGGGGTTGCCGGTATCGGGCTTTTCTTATTAAAGCGAGCGTTACGCGACTGGCACCTCATGACACGCGATGAAGTCCGATCGCGGAATTTCGGCTGGCTTTTATTCCGCCTTCTGCTCGTTCCGCCGCTCTTGATCCCAGTCATTACGGGCGACACCTATAGCGAGATCTATGGGATCTTAAGATACATCATGCTCGGTCTTGCTCACGTCGTTCCGCTTGGCCTCGTTGCGTCGGTTTCATTTCTCGTCCGCGGTCGCGTTTGGTGAGAGTGGGCGACAGGAGGCGCTCCACCCTCGCCCATACGTGAGAGTGCGTTCGACAAGGTTCAAGCGTCCCGGTACTCTATCGGTCTGCTTACAGAAAGACCGGAATATGGCCCAGAATTTCAAACTCAGCTTATTATTTATAAAAATAACAATTTTCGAAATGTGATTTCAGGACTGGTCATGACATACCGTAAGCGGGATCCTCTCAACCCGGCGCTTCTTCAAATGTATCGCGCACTTAGTGAGGCCGAGCGATCGGTTCTGATCAAAGGTGCGAAAGATCCGGGCACCCATATGGTGGCGGTCAAAGGGTCGGATTGCGACCGTTATCTGAAGGCCCTTTCGGACGTTTACTGGGCCGAACCGGTCGCCATCACCTTCCATGCACCCGACGGGCTCGACCTTGTCGCCTATAAGGTGACGGATCTCGGCGCGCTTGCCATCCCGCGCATCATGCGCAAGGTCGTCGACGAAGAGATCTACGCAATGGTGTCTTGATGGGGTGGGCATTCATCCAATAACTGGATTGCACTTCCTAAACCCGCGGAACGAAGGTCCTCTCTCCTGATTTCCCGGGCCCGGGATAAAACAGATATCCGGGGAACAATATGCGAGCACTCCTCGTCGACATCTGCTCCCAACAGCATGCCGCCTGCCAATTAGAGCCCTTTACTGGACCCCGGCTTCCCGGATCAAGTCCGGGACAGGCGCCACCCGGGGATGCTGTTGAGGGTGCGGGGCATAGCAGCAAGCATAGGCTTCATCGTTTCCTTCGCGTCCATACTTTGATGTGACGGAGCATCTCTCCCCTGCATTCCCGGCCTTGAGCCGGGATCCAGAATTGAATCCCCTACGTTTTCAAACGTGCGCCGCTCGCCCCGGAGTGGACTTTGCTTCCCATCGGTGCGTTAGCATCGGATTGCGCCCGTCCCGCCCCGCTCTTTGTGTTCTTTGGGGAGCGGGCGCATTCGCCCACCTCCCTTAGATAAGATTGGGGGCCGCGCGAAATCCTCGAAGAAGGGCACACAAGCTGGGTTCTAAATGTCGATACCCCTTTCCAACAAACTGTACCCTGCAAGTTGATGGCCTGCACTGGACCCCGGGTCAAGCAGCAAAGGTGCCGCTTGTTCAGAAGTGTGCGTTGTTCGCAATCCAGCGTTGGACGGCCGGATTGCGCCCATCCCAGTGCGCGCTCTTCCACCGCCGCTTCGCACGATATATGCTCGCACCATATTGAGAGGGTTTTAGGATTATCACGGTGGCCGGTATGGCGCGATATTTGAAACTCTTTGTATCCATGCTGGCGTTGCTTTTCCTGCTCTGCGGGAAGGCAGCGGCGAACACCGGTCCCCTTCTTATTCATGGAAAGCTGTTGGATCTGTCCAGGATCGATCATGCACGCTTTCTTCCGACGCTTGACCGTTACCCGCCACTCACCACCTGCCGAAAGGCCGGGTACGAACCGACCGGCTACACCACGGTCCATTACCCACCGCCTTTCGAAAACCGCGATGATTTCGCCGCGTGCCTCCTTTGGTATTTTTCCCTGTTTGAGGATCCCGAAACAGAAATCGTTGCTTTTTTGAGATCCCTTAATCTCAACGCCCGGACGACCGATTGGTGCAAAGTTGAGGGAGATCTCTCCAAACTTGGGAAGACGATCACAACGACCTGGGAAAACGAAGATTTTCCGCTGGCATGGCGAGAAACCCCGTCCGCGGAAGCCAAGTGGCCATGGATGCGTGCAGGTCTTTTTCTTTATGTCGAGATTGACTGCAACGGGCGGGTCACAGGCGTCACTGTCGATTCCATCCAGTAGCGAGCAGACCTGCCGCTTGACGTAAGGGTCTGCCGGTGATGACGCAGCATGCTCCGATCATGGCTGAGCGAGCTCGGGCTAGCGCGGCTCGGTGATCCCGGGCTTGGAGCGGATGTCTTGAATGGTGATTGTGTCCAGGTCTTCGCATGGGCCGTCGGGACACAGATCCGGCGCCAACGGGGGAGCGTTTTCGGTGCTCTCAATATGAGTTGCGGGAGCGAGGCCATCCCAGATCCGATCGACATCCCGCCACCACACGACGATCCCGATATACGTAATCCATATACAGAACGCTGCGAACGCCAGCTGGAGCGTGAGCTTGAGCAATTTCCGGATCGGGCTCCTTCCCGCTGGGATTGCGTCAATTCGGTCGGATAACCAGCTAAAAAACATAGTTTGAAATCATTGGAATGAGTGGAAAAGAGAAAGATTTATCGCCGTTTAATCTGCCTGAAAGCAGTGTGGAAGGCTGATATTGCAGGACCGTTTGACGTCCTCACCGAAGATATCAATCAGTATGGGTTCCAAGATACCTGCGACAAGGGCCGGAACAAGGACGATCATCGGCAGAGACAGGATGACGATCAGGACCTTATGGAGGAACAGGCGGCGATGGAAGACCAAGATCTCCTCACGGATCATGCCCTCCTTGAATGCATATGTCTGGAGGTAGACGGATCGTTCCAGTGCTGTCGCATCCGGATAGGCGTCCATTATAGCCCGCTTTGTCCGGTTGCTCACAATGACAACCACAACCACCAAAGCGACCATCGAGGCATATATCAAAATAGGAAAAATCATTTATTGCCGGTGGGAGGCTTTCGCACGCGCGGACATCTTCTTTTAATATAAGCACGCTCCGGCCAATTTGCTTCTTATCCGGGGCGTGAAGCGACGGATTGCGCCCGTCCCGCGCACTCGCGCCGAGCGGTCAAGTCAGCAGCGCAGAGACACAAACCAACACCATCGATACGATCAATGCGAATATCACACGTTCCATCCGCCTACGGAACAATCGGGGCCAATATGCCCGGATTTCGGGCCGCACATTTTTTGTCGGAGCATAGTAGCCTGCCTCCCAACAATGCAGAGCGAGTTCCTCGTAGGTTGCGTCCGGAAATGCGTCCCTGATTTCTCTCTTTGTCCGATTGACCAACAAATGGTCCACTACGCCGAGTACGACTACGGGGCCGAACAGTGAAATCAAAACAATAGTCATCAAACCCCAGTTCTTATCTTCAGCCCCAAAATTATAGCGTTACAGGAAACAGCTAACAAATAGGACTGCGCCTTCCGGTGCGCCAACGCCGTATTGCGTCCCGTCCCTTCCAACCTCCTTACCTGCGATGTAAGCTCACCCTATAGCGAAGGGTTCCTTATTTGGGCCGGTGCCGGTGGGGCGCGATATTTGAAGACCTTTTTTCCACTTCTCGCGTTGTTATGTGCACTCGCCGCACCGGCGGCGGCGGATGCCCAATCATTCCGGCTTTATGGTAAGCCGATCGATCTCGGCGATCCGGAAAACGCGCCTTACAAGAAGGCCCTCAAGCGCTATCCGTCCCTTGAGAAATGCCTCGCGGCGGGCTTTCGCCCAGAGCGCCATCACCTCACTGCCATGCGCGCGCTATATGCGAGCCGTGAGGAATTCCTCGCCTGCCACTACTGGTACTTCTCATCTTTCGAACGCCCGAAAGAGAATATCGTCGCGTTCTTGGAAGCGAATGATCTCAGGTTTGAGGTCATTGAAAAAGAACTCACAGGATCTGCAAAACAAGGAAGACCCGGCTACGCGATCATCGCATATTGGTCGGTTCTCGACTATCCGGTCCCCTTTGCTGGAAACCCATATCTTAAAGACCTTTTGATTCCGCCCTGGTTCTTTGGTGTTTTTAAAATCCATTTGAGCCGAAATGGAGAGATTGCCCATCTGACCATCTACTATGATTGATCGTGGCAACCAGACCCGCTCCACTACCGCTTGTGCTGACCTTTTCTTGAGTGCCCCGGATTTTGGAGCTAGCTCAAGCCACTGATGTTTTTCGTCACCGGTGTAAGGATTAAGCCTGTCCCCCATTCTTCACGGGGGAGGTGGGGCGTTCGCGCCCGACCCCCAATAACGCATAGTGTGGGCAGGATGGGCGCAATCCGGCGCTCGCGCACCGGATAATGAATCCAGCTTGCGCCTTCGCGTTGAGTGCTCGCGCTGGACCCCGGCTTCCCGGATCAAGTCCGGGACAGGCGCTGCCCGGGGATGCTGTTGAGGGTATGGGGCATTGCGGCAAACACCGCTTTGGGCGCTTTCTTCGCATTTCTAACTCAGAGTGACGACGACTTTCTCCCCTGACTTCCCGGGCTTGATCCGGGACCCAGTGGGTTTCGCCACTTCCCTAGAATTAGCCTTGCGGAATGCCATCTCCCGGCAAATCACCCATCTCCGGTGCGTCAGCATCGGATTGCGCCCGTCCCGCCCCATCTGGGCGGGCGCACACGCCCACCCTCGGGCCGGTCGCATTCCTTGCACCGGAGCGCCGCTTTAGATCCAGGAGCACCTCCGTTCCTAAAAGCAGTGTGCCAGATTGAAGAGGCATGATTCGCGCATATCCTCACCGAAGGATTCAATCAAGGCGCGTTCCGTTCTTTCGAGCACGGTTGGAAGAAGGGCAAGAATGAAAATGACCATGGCGCCGACCCCGATTTTGTAGAGATTCAAGCGTTCATGGTACGGTCGGATTCCCTCCCGCATAACACCCCTATGAAACGGCCAGGCACCAGGAAAGACAGACAGTTCGGCGTTCGTCGCATCCGGAAATTTTTCCCTGATTTGCTTTTTGGTTCGATTGCCCAGAATGATAAATGCGACCGTTAGCGCAACCATTGAGCCAAACATCAAAACAACAATAATCATGAGGCGGTTGCTTATTCTCTCAGGCCGGGGTTTGTCCACCTGAGATGGGCGGGCGTTGCATGAGATGTTCGCGCTCCGGTGCGATAAGCTCCGGATTGCGCCCGTCCCGCCCCGGTATTTGTGTTCTTGGGGGAGCGGGCGCATTCGCCCACCTCCCTTAGATAAGATTGGGGGCCGCGCGAAATCCTCGAATAGGGGCACACAAGCTGAGTTATAAATGTCGATACCCCTTTCCAACAAACTGTACCCTGCAAGTTGATGGCCTGCACTGGACCCCGGGTCAGGCCTGGGGATGCTGTTGAGGGTATTGGGCATTGCGGCAAACACCGCTTTTGTCGCTTTCTTCGCATTTCTAACTCAGATTGACGACGACTTTCTCCGCTGCATTCCCGGGCCTGACCCGGGATCCAGTAGCAACGGTGCTGCTTATTCCGGAGTGGACTTTGGTTCCGATCCGGTGCGTCAATGCCGGACTGACACCCACCGCCCCGTGCTCCCTCACATCAGCCCACTCAACACCCGGCCGAACACAACCGACCAGCCGGGCGTTCCTCGCCGCCCCATCCACACACTGTCGTGTGCCGACTTACTGTCATGTATTCTCCTTTCGGCCAGTGCATCCCCACCATGACCGTCCCCTTCACGCTCCCCTGCCCGCTCTTCCTTTCGCTCCCCTGCCCTTGGGGGCAGAGCGAGCCATGCGGAAAGCCGTGCCGTCGCAAGAGGCATTGCAAGAAAGACCATGATCGGGACCATGATCCCGGTCAGGATCAGCGTCCTCACCGGCAGGGCAAGATGGGCGAGAACCGGCTCCAGGATCATGATCAATGCGGTGATCAGCGGATAGACGACGATCCAGGTCAAGAAGGCCATCCGCGTTTTACTGTGCGTTTCCATCTTAACCCTCCCCGCCAACGCTATCTGCCGCAAACTCGATCACGTTCCCCTGGTTATCCTTCACGAAACCAACGCGGCGGCCGATATCGGGAAAGCTCGTTGCCGGGAAGAAAGCGGGCACGCCCTTTTTGTGAAGCTCATCCATCACCGCATCGACATCATCGACCTTGAAGGCCACGTGGCTGAAACCGGTGTCAATGAGATGCGCGTCGAGCGCATCCGGCGTCTTGCGCGATTGGAACCGCTCGGGCTTTCCGACGATCTCGATCAGAAATCCGTTCTTTTCAAGATAAGCGAGGCGCATTCCCGGAAAGTCCGGAACCGTCCATTCGACCTTGACGGTAAATCCGAGGTTTTCAGTCCACCAGGTCAGTGTTGCGTCATAATCGGCGGTGCCGAGCATCACATGCTCCACCCGCGCATTGGAAAGGGGCGAAGTCACGGTTTTCTTTCCTGAATAAGGGGCTAGAGTGGCGGCAGTCATTACGCTGCCTCCCGTTCAAAGCGATCCTGAGCGGTTATGTTTTCTTCCAGATGCGCAATCGAGGTCGTGCCCGGAATGACGACGATGTTCGGCGAACGGTCAAGGAGCCAGGAGAGCGCCTCCCGTGGTGCGAGCGTTGCGCCCTGCTTCATCGGATGGGCGCCAAGCGGGCCATAGGGAATGAAAGCAATGCCGCGCTTTGCGGTATAATCGACAAGGGCATCATCGCTTGTTTCTTCGAGGTTGAAGCGGTTCTGGACGCTTGCAATCGGCGCCACGGTCAAGGCCCGGTCGAGATCGAAGCGCGTCACATTGGATAGCCCGATATGGCGGATCCGTCCGTCGGCCTTGGCTTCCGCGAGCGCCTGAACGGAGACTTCGATCGGAACATTCGGGTCGATCCGATGAAGCTGGAAAAGATCGATTTGATCACGGCGCAAATTGATAAGCGCCCGGTCAATCTGGCGGTGAAGTTCGTCGCGCGACCCGTTGATGAGGATTTGCCCCGGCCCTTTTTTGTCGACGCCGCCCTTGGTGGCAATCACTGCGTTGCGGCCTTCGAGCGCCTCACCGACAATCTGGTCCGCTGTCTCAGGCCCATAAGCGTAAGCGCTATCGAAGAAAGTCACTCCGAGATCGTGGGCGCGGCGAAGAAGCGAGACGCCGCCCTGCCAATCCGGGTAAGGGCCGAAATTGCCTGGTTTTCCGGTCAACCGCATGGCGCCATAGCCAAGCCGGTTCACTGTCAAATCGCCGCCGATTGCAAATGTATGGGTCATCATGGTCACCTTGTCGTTCGTTGTGTGTTCGTTTCGATGAGACGAAGATGCCCATTTCTTCGTTATTCGTGTAGCGCCTGTTAATGATTTTCAGTTATACGTATTGCGTATGACCAAAGCCCTCGACCGTCTCACCCTTCTCGACACCTTCGTGCGGATCGCCGAACGCGGATCGATCAGTGCGGCAGCGCGGGATCTCAACCTCTCGCAGGCCTCCGCCAGTCGTCAGTTGAAAGAGCTTGAGACGCGCTTCGGGGCGGAACTCATCCGCCGGACGACCCATTCGCTTGCGCTTACCCAGGCCGGACAGGAACTATTGACCGACGCCCGCGATATGCTCGCGCGCTGGGAAGGGATCGAAGAGCGGCATATGGAGGGCGGCGATGCTATGGTTCGCGGACCGCTCAAGGTGATCGGGCCGGTCGCCCTCGGGCAACTTTACCTTGCGGACATCGCGCTTGATTTTCAAATGGCCCATCCGGCGGTCTCGCTCACCTGGGATCTCGATGACCGGCCGATCCGCTTTGCCGAGACCGGTTGCGATTGCTGGATCAAGGTCGGCCCGGTGCCGGACGAGACGTTAATCCTGAAACCGCTCGGCAAGATTGAGCGTCTCGTGGTGGCGCATCCCTCGCTCTTGGAGAGCGGCGCGTTCGAGAGCCCCGACGACGTAGCGCGGCTTCCCTTTCTGGCGCTCTCGCCCTATGAGGGCGGGCGGCCGACGCTTGTTGCGTCTGATCGCGGGACAGAGGTGATCGAACCGGAGATTGCCGTTTCCACCAACAATATCTTCGCGCTTTATCGGGCGGCCTTGAAGGGCGTCGGTGCTGCGGTCCTGCCGAAATGGTTCGTCGAGGCCGATCTTCAGGCGGGGCGCCTCGTGGATGTTCTGCCCGACTGGCGCGCGCCGGATCTTACCATCAGTGCGGCCTATCTTCCCGCCCGCCACCAGCCCCGGCGCCTGTCGCTTTTTCTGGACGCGCTTCAAGAGCAAGTGCCGAAGATCCCCGGGATCGGTTGAGGGTGGGATTGTGCTTGTAAGCGTCGGTCTGAGGATTGTGCCCGGTCCCCATCCTTTACCGGGGAGGTGGGTGCGAATGCGCCCGCCCCCCAAAAAACGCATAGAGCGGGCGGGACGGGCGCAATCCGGCGCTGACGCACCGGATGGAGGCAGTCTCATGCATCTGCTGTTGGGGAAAGACCGCACTGGACCCCGGGTTCCCGGATCAAGTCCGGAACAGGCTCTGCCCGGGGATGCTGTGGGTCTGTATGGGTTCAAGCAAGGCACATTCTGCTCGTTGAGGGCTTGCTCTGGACCCCGGCTCAAGGCCGGGGAGACGATCGAGGGTATGGGGCTTTGCAGTGGGCATCGATTTCGTGGATCCCAAAGCGCAATTTCCGTTGAAATAACTCTCTCTCCTCGTTCTCCATCCGGTGCGTCAGCATCGGATTGCGCCCGTCCCGCCCGATCTGGGCGGGCGCAAACGTCCACCCTCGGTCCGGGCTACAATCCGCGGACCGGGAATAATACGCAGCAGTTCTTCGGAAACAACGCGTCCTAACGGTTCAGCCCGTGCCTGTGGAAGGGCCACTCTGGCCCCCGGCATCCCGGATCAAGTCCGGGACAGGCTCTGGCCGGGGAACGAGGTAGAGGGTATGGGGCTTTGCGGCGAGCATCAAAAGTATATGGGAGCAGAACTTCGGAAGTCGGAATTCTGACGGTCCTATCCTCCCGTTTCCCGGGCCCAAAATACAAAGAGGACCCGGGATCCAGATTTAAATCGCCGCTTGTTCTGGCGTAAGCTGGTTTCATCATCCGGTGCGAAGCATCGGATTGCGCCCGTCCCGCCCCGCTCTTTGTGTTCTTGGGGGAGCGGGCGCATTCGCCCCCACCCTCGGGCCGGGCGCGATCCTCATATCTCAGCACACAAGCCGCCTTCCAGTTGCCAATGCTTTGTCCTAACCCTTAGTGTCCTACCCGTGGAGGGTTTTCGCTGGAGCCCGGGGATGCCGTTGACGGTATGGGGATTGCGGCAAACACAGCTTTTGGCGCTTTCTTCTCCTTCCTACCATAGAGTGACGAAGGCTCTCTCCTCCGCAGTCCCGGCCTTGAGCCGGGATCCAGGAGAGCCCATCCAGAAGCACCATGTCGTATTTTGTCTATATGATCACGAAAAAGCGAAACGGCACGCTTTATACCGGTATGACCAACGATCTCTCCCGTCGGATCGAAGAGCATAAGCTCGGGATCGGTTCCGGTTTCGCTTCCAAATACAAATGCAACTTGCTGGTTTACGCGGAACGTTTCGAAAGCCTCGAAGAGGCGTTCATGCGCGAGCGTTCCCTGAAGCGCTTTCATCGAAAATGGAAGCTCGAACTGATCGAAAAGATGAACCCAGACTGGGACGACCTATCGAAACGTTGGCTTTGAGGGGTGGAAAGCCCGCTCTGGACCCCGGGTTCCCGGATCAAGTCCGGGACAGGCGCTACCCGGGGATGCTGTTTGATGGTATGGGGATTGCGGCAAGTATCGGATCCGCGGCCCCGCCACATGCGGTGTTCGCAACGGGTGAAGTCTCTCTCCCCAGCATTCCCGGCCTTGAGCCGGGATCCAGGAAACGCCTCCCCTAACACATCACCCGTCTTGAAGACGGTATTTTCACAAAGCACCCCTCATCCGGTGCGTCAGCATCGGATCGCGCCCGTCCCGCCCCACTTTTTCAGTTCTTGGGGGAGCGGGCGCACACACCCTCCCTCGGCGCAGGCGAAATCCTCTGTCGAGCACCTAAAAGCAACGCCCCCCTATCCGACCTCCATCAACGGCGCGCGTTCGGAAAGACGGTGCGGAGAAGGCCCGTAAAGATAATCGCGCCTGATCGGCACCTGGTCGATCGCCTTGGCAAGCTGGAACTGGAAAACCGCCAGATGATTGTGCCGGAATGTCTGTTCGCAGGCGGCAAGATAAAACCGCCACATCCTGATAAAGCGCTCGTCGTAAAGTGCCCGCGCCTTCTCCTCGTTCCTCACGAACCGATCATACCAATGGCGCAGCGTATAGGCGTAATGAAGCCGCCAGCATTCAATATCGGTTGCCCAGAGCGCTTCATTTTCAACCGCCTGCATCACTTCCGAAACAGACGGAATATAGCCGCCCGGGAAAATATATTTATCGATCCAGGGGCTTGGTCCGCGGGGCGGCAGTGCGCAGCCGATTGTGTGAATGAGGGCGATCCCGTCCGCCTTAAGAAGGCTCCGTATCGCGCTGAAATAACTGCCAAAACATTTCTTGCCGACATGTTCGAACATGCCGACGGAGACAATCCGGTCAAAGTTGCCCTCCACCTCCCGATAATCTGCGAGGCGAAACGCCACCCGATTGGAGAGCTTTTCCTCTTTGGCACGCTTCACTGCATAAGCGTGCTGTTCTTTCGAAAGCGTGATCCCGGTGACCCTTGCGCCATAATCGCGTGCAAGCATCAGCGCCATGCCGCCCCAACCGCAGCCGATATCGAGAAGACGCATATTCGGCGCAATCATGAGTTTGCGGGCAATATGACGTTTCTTGTTCTCCTGTGCCGCCTCGAGCGTTTCCGCCGGGTGCCTGAAATAGGCACAGGAATATTGCCGGTCGTCGTCAAGAAAGAGATCGTAGAGGTCGCCGGACAAATCATAATGATGGGCAACGTTTCGCCGTGCCCTTCCGATCACATTGCCTTGCGACAATCCCTGAAAGGCCGCGCACGCTTTCATGAATGGCTCTTGCCACCAGCCCCACTTTCGATCGTCGCTGTAAAGATTGGAAAAAAGAAGCGCGAGAAAGCCTTGCAGGTCATCGCCGTCAATCGTCAACGTGCCGTCCATATAGACCTCACCCAGGGCCATATCCGGATTGAGCACCAGACGCCGGACGGTCTCATCGGTATGAAGCCTGACGGTCAGCGACGCGCTTGTGACCTTGCCGAAAGAGCATATCTTTCCATCCGGCATCACAAGGTTGAGCGAGCCGTGCTGCCAGACGGTTAAAAGCGCTTTATGAAGTGCATGTTTCCAGAGCGTCGTCATGGTGTGCCTCCTTTAAAAAAGGATGCCCAAAATGGTTCCGATCCATGGAACCCAAGACCGCAAAACAGCCTCACGCGTCGTTCACCCGGCGACGCTTTTTATAATGAGGCAATCATCGAAAATACCATTTGCCAGAGGATGCACATTGATGATGATCAGAAAATGGCGTCCCGGATCACGCTTCAATCCGCATTGGCGGTTTTCTCCTCCCCGTCCTCATCCTCTGAGAGCCCAGCCTCACCGCCAATCAGCGGAACAAACCGGACATCGGCGAGCACCTCATAATCGTATCGCCCAGTTTCGCGCCGTGTGATGCGGATGAGGTCCTGACCGGCAAGACTGTCACCCACCGGGATCACCATCCGGCCGCCCGGTGCGAGTTGGTCTTTCAGCGTTTCCGGGACGCCCGGAGATCCGGCTGAGACCAGAATGGCGTCAAAGGGCGCATGATCAGCCCATCCCCGCGTCCCGTCGCCGTGAAGGACATGAACGTTGCCATAGCCTGCGGCCTTCAGGTTCCGTGCGGCTTTTTTCGCAAGGGTTCCGATCCGTTCTATGGCATAGACTTCACCTGCGATCTCGGAAAGAACGGCTGCCGCATATCCCGAGCCGGCGCCGACTTCGAGGACTTTTTCGCCGCCCTTGAGTGCGAGGGACTCAACCATCAAAGCCACGATGAAGGGTTGCGAGATTGTCTGGCCGTCTCCGATCGGCAAGGGCCTGTCGGCATAGGCATCTTCGGAAAAACCCTTTGAGACCAATGCTTCCCGGGGGACTTTGCGCATTGCAGCAAGGACCAAGGGATCGCGCACGCCCCGGTCGGAGATCTGCCTTTCGACCATGTGGCGTCGTGCTCGATCGAATGGGGTCATGGCGGTCCTCCTTCCCGTCGGACACCACATTAGGAAATTTGCGTAGATCAGGCTTTAATCCAGATCAAACGGGTGTGGAGCGAGCAGCCAATTCGCTACAAGCTGCCCGGCCAACGTTACGCCATAGCAAACGGGGTCTGTGGGGTGTGATGGAGATTGTGCCCGTACCGAGGGTGGGTGCGGATGCGCCCGATCCCCGAAATCAAAAGGGGGCCGGGAACACGCTCGCCGCCCCTTTCCTCGACTTTTAAACACCGTCCTAACCTGCTGTTTACCCGCATTGTCTTCTATTTTCGTATTTACCTGACAAA
>JBCDCU010000049.1:0-15141 GCA_039181265.1 Pseudomonadota bacterium
TGCAACACGTGAGATTGCCGAAAACGCAGAGCAAACGGCCGCTCGTACCCAAGATGTGTCGGGTAATATTGCTGAGGTCTCAGGAACCGCTGACGAAGCAAGCAATGCCGCTAAACGCCTGGTGAGTTCGTCTGAAACGCTCGATCAACGCTGCGCAACCCTACGAGACAGCATCGAAACCTTCATGCGGGAAGCAAAATCCACTCGTGCGGCATAGTGCATGGCAAGCGTTAAACCAACTGAAGGGCTCGGCTTCGCATCCCGCTGCCAATGTCTATTGCAGGCCGACCCGGTCGACAATGCCACCCCTGCATCCCTGTTTACGGGCGCGTGCCTGCCTGATGAGGACGCCGAAACTCTGCGCCCTCGGATCTCCCTTCATGGCGATCCGCAACTCTTCGATCAGGAGACGGCGTCCATCCTGAACGCATTTTATTTCAACCCTATCGCCTGCACCCCGTCCGAATGCATCGTCAAAGGTGCGCCTGATCTCCTGGGCGGAAAGAAATGACCCCGTGCGGCGCTCAAAAAGTGCCCGCACCGGTGACGCGTTCAAAGCGGCCATAAGCTTAAGGGAATCGCGATAATAGGTAGCGGGTTCAGAGGAATAACAGCGTCCGTGCTTCTCCCATTCATGGCGCTGTAAGCCGGATCGGGTCCCTGGCATTACGACGCGCAATTCTTCCCAGAGCTGTTGCGGAAGGCGGCTATAGCGAACCCCGGGGCAATTGCGCCGATCGAGCCAAAGGCCATGGAGCGAGAAATTGGTCGCGTCAAATCGATTTTCGGTCTGGCTCACACATTCGCGGCGGTTGCTTTCAGTCTCGCAAAATGCCGGTTGCCAGGAGGCGGCAAGGGTCAAGGTGCGTGGCCGCTCCGCAGCTTGTGTTTCCAAGGCACCATGAGATACCGCGATCGCTAGAAGGAAAAGGGAGAAAAGCCGCATCATTGGCCCCGGTGACAAGTGTCGGACACGCGCCTACATTCCACATGTGAGCGACCTTGTTCAAGAGACGGATGCAACGCCGGATGCTGTCAGCCCCGGAACGCTCCCTTTACCGTTCCAGCGATGGTTTGACGGCAAAGGGTGGACGCCGCGTGACCATCAATTGGCGCTTCTTCAAAAGGCCATTGAGGGCCGTTCAGCACTCCTGATTGCGCCGACAGGTGCGGGCAAAACACTCGCCGGATTTCTACCGAGCCTGATTGCGCTTGCCAACACAACAAAACATCGCCCCGGCATGCCGATACGTGGCGTTCACACGCTCTATGTCTCGCCCCTTAAATCACTCGCCGTCGATATTGCCCGAAACCTAACCGACCCGGTTTCCGAAATGGGACTCGATATCGGGATTGAGACGCGAACCGGCGACACGCCCTCTTCCAAACGCCAGCGCCAGAAGCTGAAACCACCTGATATTCTCCTCACAACCCCGGAGCAATTGTCGCTTCTTTTGGCGGCAAAAGACGCAGACCGGTTTTTCGATGACCTCGAGACGGTCATCGTCGATGAGATCCACACCATGGTGACGTCGAAGCGTGGCGATCTTCTGGCACTCGGATTGCAGCGCCTTCGAACCTTCCGGCCTGGCCTGCGGATGGTGGGTCTATCAGCGACCGTTTCCAATCCCGATGAGCTTTGCCGCTGGCTTGTGGCTCAGGACGATCCGGAAGATCCCCCGAAGGCTGATCTCCTAACAGTAACGGGAGGCGCGCTTCCCGACATTTCGATCCTTGGAATCGAGGCAAGGCTCCCCTGGTCCGGCCATTCCGCTCGCCACGCCATGAGCGATATCTACGATCAGATCAAGGAGCACAATATAACGCTGGTCTTCGTAAATACGCGCAGCCAGGCGGAGCTTGTCTTTCAGGAACTATGGCGGATCAACGAAGACAATCTTGCGATCGCCCTTCACCATGGTTCGCTTGACGTGGCGCAGCGCCGCAAGGTGGAGCGCGCGATGGTGGAGGGAAACCTCCGCGCGGTCGTTTGCACCGCGACGCTCGATCTTGGGATCGACTGGGGCGACGTCGATCTCGTCGTGACGGTCGGCGCACCGAAAGGGGCAAGCCGCCTTGCGCAGCGGATTGGACGGGCGAACCACCGCATGGATGAGCCATCAAAAGCGCTGCTTGTTCCGGCGAACCGGTTTGAGGTTCTTGAATGTCAGGCAGCCCTCGATGCGAATTATCTTGGCGACCAGGATACTCCCGCCATTCAACCGGGCTCTCTCGATGTACTCGCACAGCACATATTGGGAGTTGCCTGTTACAAGCCTTTCAAAGCGGACGATCTCTATCACGAAATCCGTCAGAGCTATCCGTATCGCGAGTTGCACCGGGCAACCTTTGACAAGGCGGTCGATTTCGTAGCGACCGGTGGTTACGCCCTTCGAAGCTATGAGCGCTTTGCCAAAATCCGCGAAACGGAAGACGGGACTTGGCGGCTTTCCCATCCCCGGGTCGCGCAACAATACCGCCTTAATATCGGCACCATCGTGGAAATGCCGGTCCTTAATGTCCGGCTTTCTTCCGCAAAACGTGGGACGGCGACGCGTGGTGGACGCGTTCTCGGTAAGATCGAAGAGTACTTTTTGGAAACACTGGCTCCTGGCGACACGTTTTTGTTCGCCGGTCAGATCCTGAAGCTTGAAGGGATCCGTGAAGCCGACGCAATTGTCTCGAAATCGAATGCCCGCGAACCGAAAATCCCCTATTACGCAGGCGGTAAGTTCCCGCTTTCCACCTATCTTGCTGACAAAGTCCGAAGCATGCTCGCGGAACCGGATGCATGGGACCGGCTGCCAGACCAGGTGCAGGAATGGCTTGCGATTCAGGAAATCAAATCGATCCTACCGAAAAAGGATCAGCTTCTTGTCGAGACCTTTCCGCGCGGTGACAGGTTTTACCTGATTGCCTATCCATTCGAGGGGCGTCTTGCCCATCAGACACTCGGCATGCTTCTCACCCGGCGTCTTGAACGCGCCCGCCAGCGCCCGCTTGGCTTCGTTGCGACCGATTACGCGCTTGGCGTCTGGGGCCTCAAAGATATGGGTGCACTTGATATGGAGACGCTTTTCGACGAGGACATGCTCGGCGACGATCTTGAAGACTGGATGGGCGATTCCTTTCTTCTAAAGCGCACGTTCCGGTATTGCGCTCTCATTTCCGGTCTGATCGAGAAGAATTACCCAGGCAAGGAAAAGACCGGGCGGCAGGTGACGATGTCGACGGACCTCATCTATGACGTTCTGCGCGAACATGAGCCCGATCACATTCTAATGCAGGCAACCTGGGCCGATGCGGCCCGCGGCCTTCTTGACGTCCGCCGTCTTTCTGAAATGCTGTCTCGGATCAGGGGACGAATCGTGCATAAGTCATTAGAGCGCATTTCGCCGCTTGCGGTTCCGATTATGCTGGAGGTCGGCAAGGAGCCGGTCTTCGGCGAAGCAAGCGACACGATTATGGCCGAAGCCTCCGATGTGATTGTCGCTGAAGCGATGGGCGATATGGAAACCGCGGAAGCGGCAAGGGAAGCGATCAGAGACCGTGCAAGAAGGAACCAGGAAAAAAGCACCCGCGACTGGCGCCTTTGATTGTAGCGCCAGCCTGCCACTTTCTATTTCCGGTGTTCCGGTCCACGCGCATCCTGCCGGTGTTCTTTATGTCGAACAGGCGGCAACGCTCATTGTCGCTGATCTGCACCTTGAAAAAGGCTCCAGCTTCGCAGAGAAGCAGATTTTTCTGCCGCCTTATGACACAGCACGGACGTTGAAATCGCTTGAAGCCGCACTTTCGGGCTTCAAACCAAAGCGCGTGATAGCGCTCGGCGACAGTTTTCACGATGGCGGTGGACCGTCGCGCCTTTGCGCGTCTGACCGCCAGACACTGAATGAACTAGTTTCGTCGGTTGACTGGATCTGGGTTGCGGGCAATCACGACCCGGCCCTACCCGAAGATCTCGGTGGCCTTTTCTGCGATGAGGCGACAATCGGAAAACTGGTTCTAAGCCATGAACCACGCGAAGGGGCGAAAGCAGAGATTGCCGGACACCTTCACCCGTCAGCGCGCGTCCGTGGCCGGGGCCGCTCAGTCAGAAAACGCTGCTTTGTAGCAAATGCCGAGCGGCTGATCCTACCGGCGTTTGGAGCTTATACCGGCGGCCTTAACGTCCGCGATGTAGCATTCGCCCCGCATTTCCCGGAGGCTGATTTCCACGCCTATATGATGGGCTCGGAAAAGCTCTTCCCCGTTGCAGCCTCTGCCTGCCTGCCCGGATAGGATCAAGCAAACAATTCGCGGGCAAAGACAGCGATCAAGAGCGTTCCAACGATCGCGGTAAGAATAGTGCGCAACGTGCCGTACCATTGGGGGCCGCCTCCGGACCGCATCGTCTTGATATCCCAGGCTCCCTGAATCAGAAACGCCACTGCCAACACGCCAATCCCCGACGAGAACGGGAGAAGAAGCGAAAGCCAGCCAATCAAAGACGGCACGACGGAAAGCGCCTGATCGCGGGATTGCGCCGTGCGGTTCGGATCGGCAAGCGCCAGACCCCAACGAACGCCCCCGAGAAACGACAGAATGACGGCGCCATAGGCCGCCAGAAAAAGTTCTGCCTGCGGTACAGCAACAATTCCGGCCCCTCCCATGAAAACGAGAAGCGTTCCGGCGATGAACGGGATGAGGCCAGTAAGACCAAGCCAGAGCGCAGCGGTTGGGATTTGCGTATCGTTGCCAATCGGCTGATCGGAATGAATGGTCATCTGCTCTTCCTGAACCCTAATGGGCCCCGTCCCAGTTTTGCGCGGCGCGGGCATCAACCTGAAGTGGGACGGACAGGGAAAGCGCCGGCATCGTGGCATTTTCCATGACCCTTTTCACAAGGGGTATGGTTGCGTCGACTTCCTCATCCGGAAGCTCGAAAATCAGTTCGTCGTGAACCTGAAGCAGCATTTCGGCGGAAAGGTCCGAACCTGTCAGTTCTGCTTCCATCCGCATCATGGCGCGGCGGATGATATCGGCGGCGGAGCCTTGGATCGGCGCGTTAATCGCGGCCCGCTCATAAAAGGCCCGCATATTCGGATTTTTCGTGTTTACGTCCGGATAGTGGGCGCGACGTCCAAAGATGGTTTCAACATAGCCGTTCGTATGGACGAATTTCTTGGTCTCTTCCATGTAGTCGCGAATGCCGGGAAAGCGCTCGAAATATTTGTCGATGTAATCCTTCGCCTCGCCGCGGGCGATACCGAGCTGATTGGCAAGTCCGAAGGCGGAGATGCCATAGATAATTCCGAAATTGATCGCCTTTGCGCGCCGTCGCACCATCGGATCCATGCCCTCAATCGGCACATTGAACATTTCCGACGCCGTCATCGCGTGGATGTCGAGGCCATCCTCAAACGCTTTCTTCAGTTGCGGAATATCGGCCATATGAGCTAGCACCCGCAATTCGATCTGGCTGTAGTCGGCAGAGAGAAGTTTTCGACCGGTTTCCGCAACGAAGGCCTTCCGGATTTTGCGGCCCTCTTCAGTGCGGATTGGAATGTTCTGAAGGTTCGGCTCTGACGACGACAAGCGGCCCGTTGACGTGCTCGCGAGCGAATAGGACGTGTGGACCCGTTTGGTCTCGGCGTTGATGTAGCCCGGAATCGCGTCCGTATACGTCGATTTCAGTTTCGACAACTGCCGCCATTCAACGATCTTAACAGGAAGCTCGTGACCCTCAGCCGCGAGATCATCGAGCACCTGGGCCGAGGTCGACCAGGCGCCGGTCTTTGTCTTTTTCCCGCCGGGAAGTCCCATCTTGCCGAACAGGATGTCGCCGAGCTGCTTCGGTGAGCCGATGTTGAAAGTCTCATCGGCAAGCTCATAAACTTCCGCTTCAACAGCGGCTGCTTTCTGGGCGAAATCGCCGGAGAGCCTTGAGAGCATCTGCCGGTCGACTGCAATCCCGCGCCGTTCCATCCGAGAGAGCGTCGGGACCATCTGTCGTTCGAGCCGCTCATAGACGACGCTCATGCCTTCCGCTGCCAATCGCGGTTTTAGAACCATCCAGAGACGCAGGGTGACATCGGCATCTTCCGCCGCATAGGCCGTTGCTTTATCAAGCGGCACCTTGTCAAAGGTGATCATCGACTTTCCCGACCCGCAGACCTTCTTAAATGGGATCGGTGTGTGCCCGAGCCATTTTTCCGAAAGCGCGTCCATGCCATGCCCACCGGAATGTCCGGCATCGAGGGCATAGGAGATTAGCATCGTGTCGTCGAAGGGTCCGACTTCGATGCCGTAGCGGAGAAGAACCAGATAGTCGTATTTCAGGTTCTGGGCGATCTTTAGAACTGACGGATCTTCAAAAAGCCCTTTCAACCGTTTGAGGGCCTCGTCGAGATCAACCTGTTCCGATAGGCGTTCGCCGCCGCCAAGAAGATCCCCGCCACCCTCCGAGATGTGAGCAAGGGGAATGTAGCAGGCTTTACCCGGGTTCACGGCGAGCGAAACGCCGACGAGATCCGCTGCCATGGCATCGAGTGACGTCGTTTCCGTGTCGATTGCGACCTCACCCTTGCTCGTCGCTGCCGCAATCCACCGGTCGAGCGTCGCAAGGTCCGTCACCATCTCATAGGCCGACGGGTCGACCTTGAGGGCTGCAAACTTCTCCGCACGGTCGGCCGCGAGTGCCTGGGGCGTGTAACCGCCATTCGCGTTAGACGGCGCGGCTTCGGGGTCGAGATCCGGGCCTCGCTGGGCTGCAAACCCATCGACTTCGATTGATTCAGCGGTAATTTCCGAGGCGTCGGCCTCGAAGGCTTCGGCCACCCTTTTGGTAAGCGTCGTGAATTCCATGCCCTTCAGGAAGGAAATCAGGGTTTGGCCTTCGATTTCGACAAGCGACAGGTCTTCAAGGGGAACATCCAGGGTGACCTCGTCATCCAGTCTCACGAGCCTTCTTGAAAGGCGCGCCTGATCGGCAAATTCGATCAGGTTCTCGCGGCGCTTATTCTGCTTTATTTCGCCCGCTCGTTCGAGGAGCGTGTCGAGATCGCCGTATTCATCCAGGAGTTGCGCCGCTGTCTTTGCACCGATCCCGGGCACACCCGGGATGTTATCGGTGCTGTCGCCGGAAAGGGCCTGAAGGTCGATCATCTTTTCAGGCCCAACACCGAACTTCTCAAAGACCTCGGGGATCGCGATCTGCTTGTCCTTCATCTGGTCGTACATGCCGACATTTTCAGTGACGAGCTGCATCAGGTCCTTGTCGGACGAGACGATGGTTACCTTCGACCCGTTGCCGCCTGCGATCTTTGCATAGGTTGCGATCAGATCGTCGGCCTCGAAACCCTCCTGCTCAAGGCACGGCAGGTTGAACGCTCGGGTCGCCTGGCGGATCAGTGCGAATTGCGGGCGCAAATCTTCAGGCGGGGCATCGCGGTTTGCCTTGTATTCCGGGTAGATCTCATTTCGAAACGTCTTGGAGGAATAATCGAAGATCACAGCGAAATGCGTGGCGGGCGGCCCAAGATCGCCCGCCTTTGCCTGATGGAACAGTTTCCAGAGCATGTTGCAGAAACCGGAAACCGCGCCGACCGGTAAACCATCGGACTTTCGCGAGAGAGGCGGCAAGGCGTGGTAAGCCCTGAAAATATAGGCTGATCCATCCACGAGAAAGATATGATTTTGATCCGACATTCGCGCCTCCGTTCGCGCACGAACTTAGTGCCGAGACTTGCGAATGTCATTATTGAAAGTGACTGATCAAGGGGTTGAATGTGACGTCAGTCAGCGCCCTTTGAGCGGATTAACCCGATACGCTATTCACCGGGCTCCGCGACGACGCCTTCAACGCGATCATCAAGTGCATCCGCAGCATCCATCAGCGCCTCTAGCGTCGCCTCATCAGGCTGCCAATAATCGCGCTCGGAAGCTTCAATCAACCGGTTTGCTACCCTTGATGAGGCGACCGGATTGAGTTCGGCAAGCCGGTCCCGCATGTCCGGATCAAGCATGAAGGTTTCCGTCAGCTTCTGATAGACCCACGGTTGTACCTGGCCGGTGGTGGCTGACCAACCGAGCGTGTTCTTCACGTGCTCCTCAATCTGCCGCACACCTTCATAGCCGTGGGACAGCATGCCTTCATACCATTTCGGATTGAGTGCCCGCGTCCGGGTTTCCAGTGCCACCTGCTCCGATAAAGTGCGAACCGTTCCAGAGGAACGTGTCTGATCGCCGATATAGACCGGAGGCGTTTTGCCCCCCTTTGCCTTCTTCACGGCGCCAGTAATGCCGCCCAGTGTGTCGAAATAATTATCGATGGTTGTAACGCCGAGTTCCACGGAATCGAGGTTTTGATAGGTGAGTTCGACCGTGTTAAGGACGCTTGCGAGCAAGGCCCGGTTTTTCTGCGGCGTTCCTGAGACACCGTATGCAAAACCTTTCCGCGCCGAATAGGCCTCGGCTAGCTCTTCGTCGTCGCCAAAGGACGAGCTATCGATCAAATGGTTGACGTTCGCCCCGTAAGCACCATCCGCATTTCCGTAAACGCGGAGAGCGGCCGTTTCGAGATCACAGTCATGCTCCTCCATAAAGGCGAGTGCATTCTTGCGGATGTAGTTTTTCTCAAGGGGCTCGTCTGCGGAGGCGGCCAGAAGCGACGCTTCGGCAAGAAGCTTGATCTGAAGGGGCAGAAGATCGCGGAAAATCCCTGAAATCGTAATCACAACATCGATACGGGGACGCCCCAGATCTTTGAGCGGGATGAGCTCAGCGCCAGCCAATCGTCCGTAGGAGTCAAACCGCGGTTTAGCACCCATCAGCGCGAGGGCCTGCGCAATTGGGCTTCCTTCGCGCTTGAGATTGTCCGTCCCCCACAAGACCATCGCAATCGAGTTTGGCAGCGGGTTTCCGTCTTCGCGATATCGGTCTATCAGGCGGTTGGCCTGCGCCGCGCCATCGATAACAGCGTAGGCGCTTGGAATCCGGAACGGATCAAAACCATGAAGGTTGCGACCGGTCGGCAGGACTTCCGGTGAGCGCAGAAGGTCGCCACCTGGTGCCGGACGGATAAAGCGACCTGACAAGGCTCGCACGATACCGTCGAGCTCGGTTTCCTTTTTCAACAGTCTGGCGGTCTTGGAGAGCGTTTCGAGGCGGTCAAGATCGTCAGCGCGTAGGTCAACACCGGCTGTCTTGAGAGCCGTGCGCGGAGCATCCCCGGCCGCAAGGCGCTCTAGAACCGGCGCCGAAAATGCAGGGCCGCTATCTTCATCGACCATCGAGGTCAGGAGATCGAACCGTTCCTCGGCGGAGGGTACCTTGCCGACGATATGCATTCCGTGAGGAATGAGCGCATATTCCAATTCAAGCAGCGCGTCGGAGAGCGCTTTGATTGCCTTTTCAGGCTCCACTGCGGCATCATCGAAAAGCGCGTATTCTTTCAGTTCAAGCGCTTCTGCCTGCGCTTTGATAATCTCGACACATTCGCCACGCGCCTCCGCATCGGTGGGATCGGCACTGCGCCAGCGGTCAAGCATAGACTTCAGTTCGGCAAGTTCTTTGTAAAGACCCGCGTGGGTCACCGGCGGCGTCAAATAGGATATCAGCGTTGCGCCCGCGCGCCGTTTTGCGAGTGCCCCCTCAGACGGGTTGTTCGACGCGTATAGATAAAGGTTCGGAAGGTCCTGAATCAGACGATCCGGCCAACATCCGCCCGACGCACCCGATTGTTTGCCTGGCATGAATTCAAGTGCGCCATGGGTTCCAAAGTGGAGGACCGCGTTAGCTCCAAAGTCTTCCCGAAGGTAGCGATAGAACGCCGAGAAGGCATGGGTCGGGGTGAAGCCGGCCTCGAACAAAAGGCGCATCGGATCGCCTTCATAGCCAAAAGGCGGCTGGATACCGACAAAAATGTTTCCAAACTCCCGTCCTAGAACGAAGATCTCGCGACCGTTTGACAATCCCTTTCCGGGTGCAGGGCCCCATTGAGCCTCAATATCCGCCAGATAGGGTTCACGACGGACATAATCATCTGCGGTGACAAGGTCATGGACATTTGCGTCCGCACCATGTTGAGCGGCATTACCCTTAAGAAGAAGGTCGCGAAGATGGTCGACACTCTCCGGCATGTCGACCTTGTGGCCATCCCGTTTCAACGCTTCGAGCGTATTGAACAGCGATTCAAAGACCCCGAGATAAGCGGCTGTTCCGGTCGCACCGGCATTGGGCGGAAAATTGAAAAGAACGATCGCGATCTTACGATCGCAGGATCGCGCTTTTCGCAGATTTACGAGGCGATCGGTCCGCGCCGCGAGCATAGAAGCCCGTTCAGGACAACTCGCCATATCATGAGAACTGTCGATGTCACTGAAATCGCAACGGCGGTCACAGCCATTACATTGCGACCCGGCGATGCCTGGCCGCCCGCCAAAAACCATGGGCACCGTTCCGCCGTCGAGTTCCGGAATAGCAACCATGATCGTGCTTTCAACCGGTGAAAGACCGCGCTCCGATTTGCCCCATTCGTCGAGCGATTGGAATTCGACCGGATGGGCTGCAATGTATGGGCAATCAAGCTTCGCCAGGACTTCTTCGGCGGCTTTTGCGTCGTTATAGGCTGGACCGCCAACGAGTGAGAAACCTGTTAGCGACACAACTGCATCCACATTGACGCGATTGCCATCCATAAAGTAACGCTCGATTGCCGGACGGGCGTCTAGGCCGGACGCAAAGACAGGGATGACTTTGAGGCCCCGGTTTTCCATCGCCGATATGACACCGTCGTAATGACCGGTATTACCCGCAAGGAGATAGGAGCGCAGCAGGATGAGGCCCACTGTTCCGCAGCATTTCTTTCCCGTATTGGGGCTCGGTAAATCGCTGAGGCTGTCGCAGACCATCCCCGCCATTTTGGGATGGTAGAGACCAACTTCCGGGTAGTGAACGGGCTCAGGCACCGGATCTCCGGTCTTCAACGCGACGCGCTCTTCCTTGGCATAACGCTCGATCAGGAGGAGGAGCATGTTGCGGATGTTATCCTGGGAGCCGCCGAGCCAATACTGAAGTGTCAAAAAATAGGCGCGCGCGTCCTGGGCGCTGCCCGGAATATAGCGCAGGATTTTCGGAAGACGGCGCAGCATCCGCATTTGCGCAGCTCCGCCAGCCTGCGCCTTGTTCTTTCCGCGCATGCGCTTCAAGAGTCCCAGCAAACCCGTGGCGGGCTTCATCATGTCCAGCTGATTCATCCGGGTGAGCTTCACCACTTCTGGCGCTGACATGGCACAGATCATCGCGTCACACGTTTCGCGACGCTCCTCGAGCGCCTTGAGGATCGGCTGGAAATGATCCTCAAGAAACAACATTGTCACAATGATAATATCAGCCGATTTAATGTCGGAAATGCAGCGTTCGATCCCATCCGGCCGTTTGGCCCAATCGGAGGCGGCATGAAGCTTGAACTGAAGGCCCGGTAGTTTCTCGCTCAGGACTTCGACGCCCTTCATGGCGGCGGAAGCAAGATGCGTATCCATCGTTACAAGAACGATGCGGATCGGTATCTGCCTTAGTGTCCTGGGATCAACGCGTAGCATTGGTTCTTAATTGGAACTTGTCACAAGGCACCAGCCACGACGCTTCAGAATCGTTGCGCGGAACGCCCCCCAAGTCCTCCACTCTGTTGGCCTAACGATCCGATCATAATATATGTGTCAAATGATTTTGACATACGAAGAAGTATATAAGCATGACACTTCGGTCTTGGATCGCCCCGCCGCCTAAATGGAAAACGGCCCCGTTGGGGCCGTCGCATTTGTCAGGTTAATCGGAGGTCGCCAAATCAACCCGCTTCATTTAACGACCAATCATATTCGTAGTCGTCAATCGACTTGATGTTTGCAAGCTTCCCCTTGAGCTCCGGCGCCGCAAACTGTTTGATGTGCTTCAGGACAGATGCTTCACTTCCGCCAAAATCATCCTGATACCAAAAGTAAATCTTTGAAGCGGTCACCTTCCCGTCCTTAACCGAGATGCCTCGTGGATCGTTCACGAAGCGGCTGGCGGCGGATGCCAGTTGACCTCTGATTTTGCCGCCCCGATAGGCTTTCTTGCCAAGATTTGGACAGGATATTGCGGCGCAGTTGAAGGCGTAATGCAGAAGTGGATCGTTCCAGATCGGACGGACGATCCCGCTTTCGATGTCGTTCAATGTAAGCGATTTCCCATTGACCTTGACGACTTTGTCGTTGAACGGCCCGATGAAATCGAATGCACCCCTCTTGATATCGCGGATCGATTCGACCGGATAGTTATCAAGCACAATCGATACTGTGGCTGCATTATACAGATTGAGCCAATAGGCATATTGCTCGTTGCGGTTCAATGACGGCACATCGACGCTTTGGAGATCGGTGAGATAGGTTTTGAGTGCAGCTTTGTCAGCGCTGCTGACGCGGCGGTAAGCGACGACATTGACACCACGGCCATCGGTCCGAACGTATTTTCCGAGGAATGCATCCCATGGTCCGTGGTCGATTTTAATCTTTGAAGAAGCGTCATTCTTCTTCCAAAAAGAGCTTACAAGTTTCGATTTCGGGACGGCGAGTTTCTCAATTGCGCTTTGTGCCTGAGCCGCAGGGGCTGCAAAGGAAATGGCGAGCGCGAGAGCAGATAATCCGGTTGCAATGGTCTTCAAACTGCGATCCATGCGCCGGTTAAAGAGCGTGGCAAGATGCATTCAATTTCCTTTCAGGAGCATCCGTTAAAACATGCGCTCCTGACATGGAGTTCCATTCGAAGAATATCGAGTGTGGAGGCGCCTGAATCGCAATCAAGCCTGTTCACGAGCGCTTGAAAGAATCCTTATGGGTTATAAAAACTGTTTACCACTTTCAAGGAAACCCTGGGAATTTGTTACTGAGATCATGATTTTGCCTTTGGCTCTAACGGATTTCTAACGCAGGCGCGCGATGGTCGCCATTACTACCGGAATGCGCAAAGCAACCGCGAAGGGCCCCTGCAATGAATGGTATTGTCCAGTTGTCTTTAGGTGTTGTGATACTGGCTGCTACAGCCAGTTACGTCCTGCCGGATCTCCTCAAGGAAGGCGCGCCTCAGCAAGCGCTCACTGAATCCGAAGAGACATCCTCTTGGACTGGCGATTTTCGACCACAGAACACAAACACAGATTTTTTGCCGAAACGAGCCGTTAGGATCAATGCTGGTCGCAGAGGGCATTTTCACCTTGATGCCCGCGTTAACGGACGCGAGATACCCTTCGTTGTGGACACAGGTGCATCTTCTGTCGCTCTATCTTACGAAAGTGCGCGCCGTGTCGGATTCAATCCCAAACCGTCCGACTTCATTGGACGCTCGCAAACTGCAAATGGAATAGCACGCTTTGCACCAGTCACGATTAGCGAAATCCGCTTTAAATCAATTACGGTCCGAAATGTGCGAGCCGCGGTTTTGGAAAAGGGTGCCCTTGGAGACAAAAACCTTCTAGGAAACACCTTTCTCTCCAGACTGAGCGAATTCAACGTGCGCGACGGCACGCTCGTTATGATCCCTTAAAAGCAGCCCCTCGTGGCAAAAAACAAAAATCACCGCCAATGAAGCGGATGTAGCCTTTTGCCATTTTCTTCTTCGGTCTCTTGCGGTACCGCTGTCGGAAGCTCCGCTCGTGGCAGGCAACAAGCCTGCCCGAACAATTTGCCAGACGAAAAACATGAGTTCCCGATGTTTCAAAAACCTGCCGTAAAACTCACGCCCAATACGCTCGAATTCGAGACGTTGCCGATGGTAAAACCCACAGGGTTCAGGGAATACGACGCCCGCTGGCTGTTCGGCGAGGAGATTAACCTCATGGGCGTCCAGGCGCTCGGAGCCGGCATTGGAACCGTCATGCACGAAATGGGGGTCAAACCCGAAATCGTGACGGGGCATGACTTCCGTGGGTATTCCGCCTCAATCAAGATCGCCTTGAACTCGGGCCTCATGGCAGCTGGCGTCAAAGTCTATGACATCGGCCTCGCCTTGTCCCCAATGGCCTATTTCGCGCAGTTTGAATTAGACGTTGCTGCAGTCGCCATGGTGACGGCCTCCCACAATGAAAACGGCTGGACCGGGGTCAAGATGGGTGTCGACCGGCCCTTGACCTTTGGCCCTGATGAGATGGGGCGCCTCAAAGGGGTGGTTCTTGAAAACACGTTGAGATTGCCGGGCGGCGGATCCTATGAATTCGTCCCTGATTTCGCTGAGCGCTATCGCCGCGACCTGACGAACAGACCTAAACTCACCCGACCAATCAAGGTCGTCGCGGCATGCGGCAACGGAACCGCTGGCGCATTCGCACCGCAAATCCTCAGGGACCTCGGCGCAGAGGTTATTCCGCTTGATGCTGAACTCGATCATACCTTTCCGCGCTACAATCCAAATCCTGAAGACATGAACATGCTTCATGCGATCCGTGATGCGGTGTTAGAAAACGGGGCGGAGGTCGGCCTCGGTTTTGATGGCGACGGCGACCGCTGTGGCGTCGTCGATAATGAAGGCGAAGAAATCTTTGCCGATAAGGTCGGTGTGATGCTGGCGCGCGATCTCTCCACCCTTCATCCGGGAGCGACCTTCGTCGTCGACGTCAAGTCGACAGGCCTGTTCCTGACTGACCCTGTTCTCAATCAGAACAAGATAACGGCGGATTACTGGAAAACCGGACATTCCTATATCAAGCGGCGGGTGAACGAGCTTAACGCACTGGCAGGCTTCGAAAAATCCGGCCATTATTTCTTCAATCAACCGATCGGTCGTGGCTATGACGATGGCCTGGTGTCGGCGATCGCTATTCTTGATATGCTTGATCGCAACCCGGATAAGACAATGGCAGATCTTCGCCGCGCTCTGCCAAAAACATGGGGATCACCCACGATGTCGCCACATTGCGACGATGAAAGAAAGTATGGCGTCGTAGACAAGGTTGTGAAACGCTTCGAAGCGATGAAGGCGGCGGGTGAAAAGATCGATGGCCATGATATTCGCGAACTTATTACGGTAAATGGCGTGAGAGTCGTGGCGGAAGACGGCACCTGGGGCCTTGTCAGGGCATCTTCGAACAAGCCGGAGCTTGTGGTTGTCGTTGAGAGTCCGGTTTCTGAA
>JBCDCU010000050.1:0-15036 GCA_039181265.1 Pseudomonadota bacterium
AATTACCGCATCCATGGTGAAAGAGCTGCGCGAAAAGACCGGCGTCGGCATGATGGATTGTAAAAAGGCGCTTGCTGAGACCGACGGCGACATTGAGGCTGCTGTTGATTGGCTGCGCAAGAAAGGGCTTGCGAAAGCTGCAAAGAAAGCCGGACGCGTTGCCGCTGAGGGCCTTGTTGGCGTCGCCTCTTCAGGAACATCCGCCGCAGTGGTGGAAGTGAATTCTGAAACCGACTTTGTCGCAAGAAACGATGCGTTTCAGAGCCTCGTCAAGGATATTGCGGGCGTTGCGCTCAGCGTTGACGGAGACCGTGATCGCCTTGCCGCTGCCGACTATCCTGGAACCGGGCGCAGCATTGAAGCAGAAATCACCGAGGCAATCGCCAAGATCGGTGAGAATATGACGTTGCGGCGTTCGACGATGCTGAGCGTCAGTGACGGTGCTGTTGCAAGTTACATTCACAATGCGAGCGCGCCGGGCCTTGGAAAGATCGGTGTGCTGGTCGCACTTGAATCATCCGGTGACAAAGAAAAACTCGAAGCGTTTGGACGGCAGGTCGCCATGCATATTGCCGCGATCAATCCATTGGCGGTCAACGTTGAAGAACTTGATCCGGAAATTGTCGAGCGTGAGCGGACTGTTTTTGCCGATCAGGCACAGGCTTCCGGAAAGCCTGACAACATCGTTGAAAAAATGGTCGAGGGTCGGCTTCGGAAATACTATGAAGAAGTGGTGCTTTTGTCTCAAACCTTCGTGGTCGATGGAGAAAACACCGTTGAGCAGGCGGCGAAAGCTGCTGAGAAAGATGTTGGAGCGCCGATCAAGATCGTGTCCTTCGTGCGTTTCGGTCTCGGTGAAGGCATCGAAAAGCAGGAAGACGACTTTGCAGCGGAAGTTGCGGCGATGGCTGGCACCAACTGATAGGCCGATTTTCGGTTAGAAATCTCAACGGGCGAGGCAGCGATTGTCTCGCCCGTTTTCTTTGGCGCGTCATGATTAAGAATACGAACCTTTTGTCTTAGATGACGAAGCCTCTTCAACACTTCACACGGGGTTTGCCTTGGTGTAAGGCTCCACCCAACGACCAAGCCACCAACCCATTCCTCCGCGACTCTTCCCATGAATGATGACCTTCCCTTTAGACGTATTCTGCTCAAGGTGTCGGGCGAAGTCTTGATGGGGGATAAAGCGTTCGGTGTGGACAGGGAGACAGTTGACAGGATCGCAGGGGAAATCGCAGCTGTAATTTCTCTGGGCGTCAATGTTGGCATTGTGATTGGTGGTGGCAATATCTTTCGCGGTGCCGACGTCAAGATTTCAGATGATAACCGTGTTGCCGGGCATCATATGGGAATGCTCGCGACTGTGATGAATTGCATCGTGATGCAGGACGCTTTGTCGGAGGCGGGGGTTGAGGCGCGCGTTATGTCGGCGATTGCCATGCCAGAGATTTGCGACACGTTCACACAGCGCGACGCAATCAACGCATTCGATTCAGGTGAAACAGTACTCTTTGCCGCTGGAACAGGCGCGCCGTATTTTACCACCGATACAGGTGCGGCGTTGCGGGCACTGGAAATGCGCTGTGACGCTCTCTTCAAAGGCACCAGCGTCGATGGCATCTATGCTAGTGATCCGAAAACCAATCCGGAAGCCGAGCGGTTTGACAGAATAACGCATGATGAAGTCATATCGCGCGGGCTTGAAGTCATGGACGTCGCAGCGGTTGCATTGGCGAAACAGGCGAAAATACCTGTGGTTGTCTTTTCTATTCAAACGCCAGGAGCTTTATTTGAGGTAGCAAATGGTGCGGGAAAAGCTACACTCGTGCACTGATACGCTTTGACGTTTTGCGGTCCGGTGCTTCCGAAGTTCAACCATGGCGTAATCATGCCTCGCAAAGTCCGTGTCGGTCGGAGCACAGAGAAGAAGGTGAAGTCGTAATGTCTGAGGGTCCACTCGATCTTGGTGATATCAAGAGACGTATGTCCGGTGCGGTTGCCGCACTCAAGAGCGAATTGGGTGGTTTACGCACCGGTCGCGCATCGGCGGGGCTCCTGGATCCGATCATGGTCGACGCCTACGGCGCTCAAATGCCGATCAATCAGGTTGCATCGGTTACTGTTCCCGAACCACGCACTATTTCGGTCCAGGTTTGGGATCGCGCTCTGGTGTCTGCAACTGACAAGGCGATCCGCGAAACCAATTTGGGTCTTAATCCGATCGTTGATGGTCAGCTTCTTCGAATTCCAATGCCCGAACTGAATGAGGAGCGTCGTCGCGATCTCGTCAAGGTGGCTGGTCAATATGCCGAGCAAGCCCGAGTCGCGGCAAGACATGTGCGACGTGACGGCATGGATGTTGTCAAGAAGGCTGAAAAAGACGGCGATTACGGAAAAGATGAGGCCCATAAACTCTCCGAACAGATCCAGAAGCTGACGGACGATACGATTGAGTCAATCGATGCCATGGTGGCGGAAAAGGAAAAGGAAATCATGCAGGTCTAATTGCCTGCGTGCTCCTATAGAGATTGAGGCACAATGTCCGACGCCCCCCTTCTTGCTGTTACCGATTCATCGCGCGTTGAAAATGCGCTGCCCCGTCACGTTGCCATAATCATGGACGGAAACGGGCGTTGGGCTAACGAGCGCGGTCTTCCGCGGGTCGAAGGTCATCGCATGGGGGTCGAAGCGGTCCGGAAGGTAACTCGCGCTGCCGGAGAACTCGGACTGGATTATCTGACGCTTTACAGTTTCAGCTCAGAGAACTGGAACCGTCCGCAGTCAGAGATCACTGAACTCTTCGGCCTCCTTCGCCTGTTTATTCGCAAACATCTCGCGGAACTTCACCAGAACAACGTGCGTGTCGTCGTGATCGGCGGCGAAGACGGCGTTCCGGACGACATTCTCAAATTGATCAATGATGCGGTGAAACTCACCGAAAACAATGATGGCCTCGGTCTTGTGATTGCGTTCAATTATGGAGCCCGCGGCGAAATCACCAACGCAGTCAAAAGACTTGCAGCGCAGATCGCATCGGGAGAGATTTCGGCGGATGACGTCACACCGGATCTTGTTGGACGTAATCTGCAGACGGCAGACATACCGGATCCAGATCTCATTATCAGGACAAGTGGTGAGCAAAGGCTGAGCAATTTTCTGCTTTGGCAGGCGGCATACTCCGAGCTCATTTTCACACCATGTTACTGGCCCGATTTTGACCAAAAAGCATTCATGCTCGCCATTGATGAATATTGCTCCCGCGACCGGCGGTTCGGGGCTATCTCAGCCCGAAGTGGGTAGGTTGTGGCTCGGGGAGGGGGGCTAAAGAGCGACTTCAGAGCGCGATTTATCTCGGCGCTTATGCTCGGCCCGCTCGTACTGTTCGTTGCCTGGCTTGGTGGCGTAACATTTGTCTTTCTGATCGCCGCAATAGCTTGTCTCATATTTTGGGAATGGACCGTAATGACGTTGCGAGCGATCGACATACGCCGCGACGCGCTTGCACTCCTCTGTGTTTTGACACTCATTGGTTACACATGGCTCGCTGGCAATCCCACAGCGGTCTTTCTCTCAATCGGTATTCTTGTTTTCGCTGCGGTTTTGCTGTCCAAGGGTTTCACGCCTGGTCGAACCTTAGCCGGCGTCGGCATTGCCGCGCTTTTTGGAACATCTTTGGTCTTTGTGCGCGAAATCAGCAGCAACGGTCTGGCACTCTTGCTCTTTTTGGCGTTTTCAGTCTGGGCGGCAGACGTTTTTGCTTACTTGTCCGGGCGCCTCATCGGCGGCCCAAAACTCGTGCCGTCCATTTCTCCGAATAAAACATGGGCAGGCTTTCTTGGTGCCCTCGTAGGGGGCACATTATTCGGCACAGGAATTGCCCGGATTTTCTTAGTCAACGGAACGGACGGGCCGGGGATAACCCGTTTCGTCTTCATAGCCTTGTTTCTGGCTCTTTGCGCGCAAATCGGAGATCTCCTGGAATCTGCGGTCAAGAGGCGGTTCAATGTTAAGGATACGAGCAATCTTATTCCCGGACATGGCGGAATGCTTGATCGCGTAGACGGTTTGATTTTCGCATCCTTTGTTTTCGTGGCAATTTATGCGATAGGGCTGGCGCGCTGAATGTGCTGCGGTGTCTTTGGGAAACTCCTGCATGATGGTACTTTTTGATGAATGAGGACGTAGCGAAAGGCAGACACGCCGGCACTTCGCCCTGGCCGCTCGATGGTATTGCCGTGGAGCGCAAAAGTGTTTCCATCCTCGGGGCAACCGGATCGATTGGTGACAGCACCCTCGATATCGTCGAAAACCATCCTGAATTATTCGAAGTCGTCGCGCTCACGGGTGGCGGAAACGTTCAGAAGCTTGCTGAAATCGCATTGAAGGTCCGGCCGAGATTTGTCGCAATCGCCGATGAAACCAAAGTCTCGGAATTGCGTGAGCGCCTTTCGGATCTGTCCTGCGAGGTGGCGGGCGGCACGGAGGGGGTTTGTGCTGCGGCCGAAGTTCCTTGCGATCTTACGGTATCCGCTATTGTTGGTTTTGCTGGCCTTGCGCCAACGCTGGCAGCTCTTGACGCATGCGGCACACTCGCTCTTGCGAATAAGGAGAGCCTCGTGTGTGCCGGCGGGCTTGTCCGTGAAAAAGCGAATCAGAACGGCGTAACGATTCTGCCGCTTGATTCAGAGCACAACGCCATTTTTCAGGCACTTGGCAATGATCGCATGGCAGATGTCGAGAAGATCACACTCACGGCGTCCGGTGGCCCGTTCCGCACCTGGGCGCAAAGCGATATTGCTGCGGCTGGACCGGAACATGCCCTCAAACACCCGAATTGGAGTATGGGCGCAAAGATCACCATCGATTCGGCGACCCTGATGAATAAGGGGCTCGAAGTGATCGAGGCCCATCATCTTTTCCCCGTCACTCCTGATCAATTGAGCGTTGTCGTCCACCCGCAATCGATTATCCACGGGATGGTGTCGTTTATCGATGGTGCAGTGATCGCCGAATTGGGCATTCCGGATATGCGGACGCCGATAGCCCATTGTATGGCACACCCCAATCGAATCTCGACCCGGGTAGAACGGCTGGATCTTGCAAAGATCGGCAACTTGACCTTTGAAGCGCCGGATTTTGAACGCTTTCCCAATTTGGCGCTTGCCTTGTCGGCGCTAGCGGATGGCGATTGCGCGACCAATCTTCTGAATGGCGCGAATGAAGTGGCTGTTCAGGCGTTTCTGCATAAGCGGATTGGGTTTTACGATATCAGCGGTGTTGTGGAGAGCGTTCTTGCCGATGGAAACGGGGCGTTCCGTGGACACAATGGGTTCACCTGTTTCGACGACGCTGCGGATGTCGATCAGTTTGCTCGCAAGCGTGCTGAAGAACGCATCGCGCTGGTTTGAGCCACCCGGCCGTGTTATTTTTACATTCTTTTGAACCTGTCGAATCGGGTAAACCGTAACCTTTCATTGAATTCTAAGACTTGATGATAATATGTGAAGGTTAAGTGCAGGCGCGCGACAGGGATTGTGTCGCGACCACATTTGCGGAGCAATCGATGGACTTTCTCATAAGCGGCGGCAACCTTATCATCGGAACAATTATCCCGTTCCTTATCGTGCTGACGATTGTCGTCTTCTTTCATGAGCTTGGCCATTATCTTGCAGCCCGATGGAATGGTGTCGGAATCGAAAAGTTTGCGGTTGGATTCGGTCCGGATATATGGGGCTTCACAGACCGCGCCGGCACGCGTTGGGCGGTTTCGGCTATTCCGCTTGGCGGGTACGTCAAGTTTATCGATGATGATGATGCGACCAGTTTTTCAGGGAACCCTGACGCGGCTGAACAAAAGGGAGCCGATCCCTCAACTTTTTTCGCCAACAAGAAATTGTGGCAGCGCGCGATTGTCGTAGCGGCCGGACCGATCGCGAACTTTATTCTTGCGATCGTGATATTTGCCCTGCTTTTCGGACTGAATGGGCGTCAGATTCTTTCGCCGCAGGTCGATCAGATCACTGAGCAAAGCGTTGCTGAAAGAGCCGGGTTTCAAACGGGTGATCTGATAACGGCAGTCGACGGCCGGCCAATTGAGAGGTTCCAGGACCTTCAGCGTGTCGTAACCGTCAACGCAGACAATGAACTCGTTTTCAGCGTTTTGCGTTCAGGAGAGACAATTACGATCAACGCCACGCCGGAACTCGTGGAAATCGATGATGGATTTGGTGGCACAATGCGTGTCGGCCGTCTTGGCATTACCCGTTCCAGCGACCCATCGGCAATTGTTGTGAAGCATTACGGCCCGATCGAAGCGGTCGCGGAAGGCGTCAATGAGACTTGGTATGTTGTTACAAGGACTTATCAGTTCCTGGGCGGCCTGATTACCGGACGGGAGAGCGTAGACCAGTTGGGTGGTCCGATTCGTATCGCTGAAGTCTCCGGGCAGGTTGCCGCGATCAGTATTGTCGCGCTTATCAGTCTGACAGCCGTCCTTTCAGTATCGATCGGAATCATGAACCTTTTACCGATTCCAGTACTCGATGGCGGCCATCTGGTTCTTTATGCGATCGAAGCCGTGCGCGGAAAGCCTTTGTCGAAGAAAACCATGGACTTGAGTTTCAGGATAGGTCTTGCCTTCGTACTTTGCCTCATGGTCGCAGTTACAACACTCGACATAAATCGCATAATCGAACGCTTGCTTTAGACACCAAGGTGGGGCAGGAGACGGCCCTCTTCCCTTCGCCGAACCGCTAACATTTTGTTTCAATGCGGTAATTCATTGTAAGGGAATTATTTAGCCTAACGGGCGGTTAAACTTGCGCAGCAATATATTTTTTGCCAAAAGAAAGGCGGGGATGGATTCTGCCTCTCGGGGTAGAGTTCTTGCTGTGGAATTGGGGTTCCGAGCTGCATGATAAAAATTAGAACATGGATCGCAGGCGCGCTCCTGCAGGCTTTTGTGCTTGCAGCATTACCCGCTGTAGCGATCCTCTCAGATGCCAGCCTTCACAAGGCGAGCGCTCAGACGATTTCGAATATTGTCGTAAACGGTAACGAGCGGATTACGCGGGCGACGATTCTGACTTACGTCACCATCGAACCTGGACGTCGTGCTTCGCCCGTCGAGGTTGACGAGACATTGCGCGCCTTGTTTGCGACGGGTCTCTTCAAAGATGTCGATATCGACGTTTCCGGGCGGACCCTCGTTATCCAGGTCGTCGAAAATCCCATCATCAACGGGATTGGCTTTGTCGGTAATGACAAGCTTAAAGAAGACGATCTCAACGCGATCGTTCTCACGAAACCGCGTGGCGTTTTCTCCGAAGACCAGGTCAATCTGGACGTCAGCCGGATTAAAGATGCCTATCGCTCGATTGGCCGGTTCAACGCTGTCGTTAAAGCATCTGTCGAGCCGTTAGATCGTAACCGGGTCAATATTATCTTCCGTATCGACGAGTCTGATAAGACGGGTATCGCCCAGATTAATTTTGTCGGGAATAAAGCATTTGGCGACAGCCGACTGCGAAATGCCATCTCGACTCGTACGACGGGACTTTTGAGCTTCCTTCGGTCTGACGATATTTACGACGAAACGCGGCTTGCCGCTGATGAAGAACGGCTCCGTCAGTTCTACTTCAATAATGGTTATCCTGAGTTTGAAGTGATCTCTTCAGTTGTCGACCTTGATGAGGACAAGAACAAGTTTTTCATCACGATTACGGTCAGCGAGGGAAAGCGGTACCGCTATGGTCGCATCGAGATCGATGTAGGCCTCCTGGATATTGATCCGGAAGAGTTGCGTCCGCTCGTCGAAACCAAAGAAGGTTCAACTTACGACGCACGCCAGGTTGAGCGCTCCCTTGAAGCTCTTAGCATTGCGGCTGCGACCAGAGGATTTGCATTCGCACAGGTGCGCCCGCGTGGTGAACTTGTCGAGGGTGAGCGTATCAATATCGCTTATGCGATTGACCAAGGTCCGCGCGTTTTCATTGAACGCATCAATATTGTCGGGAATACGCGAACACGTGAGTATGTCATCCGGCGGGAGTTCGACATCGCGGAAGGCGACGCTTTCAGTCAGGCATTGATCGACCGCGCTGAGCGACGGATCAGGAACCTTCGCCTTTTCGAACGTGTCAACGTTTCCACGTCACGAGGAAGCGGGCCAGACCGAATCGTGGTCAATGTGGCGGTTGAGGAGCAACCAACAGGTGACGTCTCGTTTGGTGTCGGTGCCGACTTGAGCGGCGGCTTCTTGACGAACATTGCGATCACGGAACGTAACTTCCTTGGACGCGGCCATTTTGTTCGCGCCGCTGTCGGTCTTGGTACTGGCAATCAGACGTATGATTTCAGCTTTACCGAGCCCTTCTTCCTGGGGCGGCGTATCGCGGCTGGTTTCGACCTGTTCCGCCGAGATAGTCAGGATCAGGACAGCCGCAGCTTTGACGTTAGCAATACAGGCTTCTCTCTGCGCTTCAACTTCCCTCTGACCGAGAATTTTTCGCTCGGGACACGGTATACGTTTGACCGCGAGAGCCTGTCGGATGTTGATGGTGATGCGCCGATTTCGATCCAGACGGCTTTTGCGTCGGATCCTGATACAATTACCTCTTCAGTGTCGTACATTCTTGAGTACAACTCACTTGATAACAATCTGAACCCGACTTCCGGTTTGCGACTGAACTTTGAACAGGAATTCGCAGGCGTCGGCGGCGATGTTGCATTCGTCAAGACACAGTTGCGCGGGGTTAAGTACCAGGAAATCAGCGCAAATCGTGAAATTATCGGATTGTTGCGTGGACGTGCGGGCAATGTGACCGGGCTTGGCGAAGATGTTCGCATTCTTGATAACTTCTTCGCTGGCGGTGACTTGGTTCGTGGCTTTGAGAACCGTGGTATCGGTCCAAGAGACAGTTCCGCAGGTGTCGGTGTCTCTGACGACGCGTTGGGCGGACGGAATTTCTTCGGCGTCACCGCTGAGGTTCAGTTCCCTGCTCCAGTCATCCCCCGTTCACTTGGTGTCAAAGCTGCCCTGTTTGCTGATGCAGGTTCACTCTTCGATCTCGACGCTCCGCCTGCTACGCTGGTGCCTGGATCTGATGACTTTAGTGTTCGGTCATCGGTTGGCGGCGGTATCCTCTGGGATTCCCCACTTGGTCCGATCCGTGCAGACTTTGCACATGTGCTTTCAGATGAAGACTTCGATGATCGGCAGTTCTTCCGTATCGGTGGTGGTACCCGGTTCTAGGATCCGGGGCCGACCGGGCCTGACTTACGGCGTGTGATAATGGGCGACGCATCGCATCGCGAGACATATTTCTTTCCCGTACCGGAGAGTGTCTCACTCGCAAAACTTGTATCCCAACTCGGGGTGGCTGACGGTCTTCTGAATGCAACGGATGACATATTGATCAATGGCGTTTCGCCTCTCGGCCATGCGAAGCCCAATCACCTGAGTTTCATCGATAATCCCAAATACCTTGATGACCTTTTTGAAACGGGCGCGGGTGCGTGCCTTTGTTCCAAAAGGTATGCGGAAAAAGTTCCGGAGGGTACTTGCGCGGTCGTTGTGCCGGATCCCTATCGCACCTTCGCTCAGGCCGCCGCATTGCTTTATCCGCTTGCCATGCGCCCACTCCCGGTCGTTAAAAACGGTGAGCTATCAATACAGGCTTTTATTCATCCTGATGCTGAGATTGAAGGCAACGTTACGATCGAGCCTTTTGCAGTCATTGGCGCGGGCGTGGAAATTGGGGCTGGAACGATTGTTCAGTCCGGAGCCCGGATTGGTGCGAATGTCAAAATTGGCAGGGATTGCGCAATTGGTGCGAATGCGTCGCTTGATCATACCCTTATGGGTAACAGGGTCATTTTACACCCGGGAGTGGCGGTCGGGCAGGACGGATTCGGTTTTGCGATGTCTGGCGGGGGACACTTAAAGGTTCCGCAGATCGGCCGGGTCATCATTCAGGATGATGTTGAGATTGGAGCGAACACGACCATCGATCGCGGCGCCAATCGCGATACAGTCATTGGTGAGGGAACCAAGATCGATAACCAGGTACAAATTGGGCATAATGTTGTAGTCGGACGCCATTGCGTGCTGGTCTCGCAGGTTGGGATCTCCGGAAGTGCGACATTGCAGGATTTTGTCGCGATTGGTGGCCAAACCGGGGTGAACGGTCATTTGACGATCGGTATGGGTGCGCAGATTGCAGCTGTTAGCGTTGTTCACGGCGATGTGCCACCTGGTGCGCGTTGGGGCGGTGTGCCTGCCCGCCCGGTTAGGGATTGGTTCCGTGAACAACAACTGCTAAAGCGTATGGTCAAGCGCGAGAAGGGCAGCCAGAGCGGTTAGCTGACTGCGCTCATTCCTCAGTGGATTGGAATAAGGACGGGGCAAGAAATGGACGCGCCATCACTGAAAACTATGGACACAGCCGACATCATTAAGGTGATGGAACTCTTGCCGCATCGGTATCCGTTTTTGATGATCGACAAAATCATCGATATCGATGGTGACAATTCAGCGACCGGCGTGAAATGCGTCACGATCAATGAACCGCATTTTCAAGGTCATTTTCCGAACCAGCCAGTTATGCCGGGTGTTTTGCTAATAGAGGCAATGGCTCAGACCGCCGGTGCGATTTGTGTCGGAGCTGGCTACGGAGGGGGCAGTCCCTCAGTTGTGTATTTCATGACCATTGATAAGTGCAAGTTTCGTAAACCGGTTGTTCCGGGTGATGTGGTACATTTTCACGTCAAGAAACAAAGGCAACGCCGTAATATTTGGAAGTTTGCGGCAGAAGCGCTAGTTGATGGCAACAAGGTTGCCGAGGCTGAAGTGAGTGCGATGCTCGTTGCAGCCGACGAGCTCTAGGACAGGTTCCGGCAAACATGCCCAAGATTCATCCCACAGCCATCGTCTCAGAGGCGGCGGTTATCGGCGAGAACGTCGAAATCGGGCCCTACTCCGTCATTGAAGGGCCCGTCCACCTTGGCGCAAACTCGGTTGTGAAATCGCATGTTGCACTTGCAGGCAATACTCATATTGCGGAAGGCGCGAAAATCTTTCCTTTTGCGTCCGTTGGTCACCAGCCGCAAGACCTGAAATTTACCGGGGAAGAGACCCGGCTGATAATCGGCAAGAACTGCACGATCCGTGAGGGTGTGACGGTTAATCCCGGGACTTCCGGAGGGATTTCAGAAACACGAATAGGAGACGATTGTGCGTTGCTTGCCAATTCGCATGTCGCGCATGACTGTATTGTTGGAAACAATGTCATCCTATCGAACGGCGTTCTACTCGCTGGTCACGTGACACTCGGTGACTTCGTCATCATGGGCGGGGCGTCGGCCGTTCATCAGTTCACCCGCATCGGTGATCACGCCTTTATTGGTGGTCTCGCAGGTGTCGAGAACGACGTCATCCCGTTTGGCCTTGCATTGGGAAACCGCGCCTATCTTGGAGGCGTTAACCTGATCGGGATGAAGCGCTTTAACTATCCACGGGAGAGCATACACGCTGTTCGGCAGGTCTATCGGGCACTGTTTGAAACCGAGGAGGGAACGATGATGGGCCGGGTCGAGGCTCTTGATCCAGAGCTAAAGCAGGATATCCTCGTTGCCCGCATACTAGACTTCGTAACAGCGCAAACCGATCGGTCTTTTTGTACGCCCCGCCAAGGTCGAAGCTGAGCGTGCACCATGGCGGTTCCCGCGGACGATGAATCGGAAGCTGGCGCAATTGGAATCGTTGCGGGGGGCGGCGACCTTGTAAAAGAAATCATCCATGAGCTCAACTCCTCCGGCGAGGAGATAGCTGTTGCTGCTATCGACGGAGAGGCTGACGCGTCTCTGAATGGCGACAATGTCGGTCATTTCAACTGGGGTGAGATTGGCCGTATCCTGCGTTTCTTCAAAGACCGGAATTGTCGTCGGTTGGTGCTTGCCGGTCGCATCACTGCGCGCCCCGATTTTCGTTCCATCATCGGTGATCCCGGGACTTTGTTGCGGCTCCCCAAAATCATAGCTGCTGTTGCCGGTGGAGATGATGCCTTGCTGAAGCGGGTTATTGGCTTGATAGAAGCAGAAGGGTTCAGAGTGATTGGTGCGAGTGAGGTTGCGCCGAACCTTCTGGCCCGGGAAGGGCACCTCGGCGGTGTAAAACGGGATCCTTCTTTGAGTGATGATATCGCGTTTGCCAAAACCGTTCTTCGAGACCTTGGCCGCCACGACATTGGTCAGGCTGTCGTTGTCGAGAAAGGCCGTATAGTCGCTGTTGAGGCCGCAGAGGGCACAGACGGGATGCTCCAAAGGGTTGCTGCCCTTAGGGAGGCAGGCCGACTTTCCAAGAAGCGCGGCGGTATCTTGGTAAAGGCTACTAAGCCGGAGCAGGATCAGCGTGTTGATCTGCCGGTCATCGGACCGGATACTGTCAAGAACGCGACCGAAGCTGGCCTCACCGGAATAGTTGTCGAAGCCGATCGTGTTCTCGTTGTTAGCCGCGGGGCAATGATTGACTCGGCAAACCGCGCAGACGTCTTCGTCGTGGCGGAGGACGGATTTCAATCATGAGTGATGTGTACACGATCTTCATCATAGCAGGTGAAGAATCGGGCGATCACCTTGGCGCGCCGCTTATGGATGCCTTGTCGAAGATGTCACCGAAGCCGGTTCGGTTTCTAGGGGTTGGCGGTCCCTTGATGACAAAAGCGGGTCTGACATCACTCTTCCCGATAGAGGATGTCGCGGTGATGGGGTTTTCCGCTGTCATTGCGAGGCTTCCATTGCTGATGAGGAGGATCAACCAAACGGCTGAAGCCGCGATTGAAGCGCGTCCTGATCTGCTTCTCATCATCGACAGTCCCGACTTCACACATCGTGTTGCCCGAAAGGTGAAGGCCGCACTTCCCGATTGTCCGGTTTTCGACTACGTCTGCCCCAGCGTCTGGGCCTGGCGGCCAAAACGCGCCGAGAAGATGGCGGCGTATGTTGACCACGTCCTTGCGATCCTGCCGTTTGAACCGCAGGTATTGAAGGCGTTGAAAGGACCGCCGGCGACCTTTGTCGGTCATCCGCTATCTGATCAGGTCGAAAAATGCACTGCCGATGAGGTGCAGACTGGCGACGGGGGACCGACATTGCTCCTCTTGCCTGGTAGTCGTTCCGGTGAAACCTCGCGCCATCTCCCAATCTTCCGGGAGACTGTTTCAGATCTTGTGAACCGGGGCGTTGAGGCGAGATTTGTCCTTCCAGCCGTTGATCGGCACCGCGATAGAATCGAAACCGAAACCAAGGCTTGGCCGGTATTGGTCGAGGTTGTCGGCTCTGAAGAAAAGGCAGCAGCCTTTCGCTCTGCTGACGCCGCCCTGGCGGCATCCGGAACCGTCCTTCTTGAACTGGCTCTTGCTGAAACACCGATGGTCTCAGTTTATAAGCTTGATCCGATCGCCCGGCGCTTGCGCTTTCTGGTGAGAACGTGGACCGCGGCGTTACCGAACCTCATTCTCGATTATCCCGCGGTACCGGAGTTTATTGACGAGTTCGCGCGTCCGGCGCTCTTGTCCCGCGCTGTTGAGAGACTTCTCAGCGATACGCCGCAGCGGCGTGCGCAATTGGCTGCTTTCGAAGAAATGGCAGTCATAATGCGTCGCTCGCAGGCGGAAGACCCGGCACAAAGAGCCGCAAAGGTGGTTCTCGCGCACATTCCTGCAGACGCGAATTGAATGCTTTGTCGCTGCTTTGATCAAAAAAGGGCCGCCGGATTGGCAGCCCTTGATGCTCGGAGTTTGGTACGAGACTGTATCTAGTCCCGCTCGTCTAATTGAATGTAGGTGCGCGGCACAGACCCGGAATAAAGCTGACGGGGCCGGCCGATACGCTGTGACGGGTCCTCGACCATTTCCTTCCACTGGGCGATCCAACCGACGGTGCGAGCGAGCGCAAATAGCACTGTGAACATGGTGGTCGGGAAACCAAGCGCTTTCAATGTGATCCCGGAATAGAAATCGATATTTGGATAGAGCTTCTTCTCGATGAAATATTCGTCCGTGAGTGCGATGTGTTCCAGTTCCATGGCAACTTCGAGCAGCGGGTCATCCTTGATACCGAGGCTGTTGAGGACCTCGTGGGTTGTCTGTTGCATAATCTTCGCGCGAGGATCGTAGTTCTTATAGACGCGGTGACCAAAGCCCATCAGCCTGAATGGGTCGTCCTTGTCCTTGGCGCGCTCGACAAACTCAGGAATACGATCTTTGGAGCCGATTTCGGCAAGCATATTCAGCGCAGCTTCGTTCGCGCCGCCGTGAGCGGGCCCCCAAAGACAGGCAATACCAGCGGCGATACAGGCGAACGGATTGGCACCCGATGAGCCAGCCAGACGGACTGTTGAGGTCGAGGCATTTTGCTCATGGTCCGCGTGGAGAATGAAGATCCGGTCCATGGCTTTTGAGAGGATCGGGTTCACCTGGTATTCTTCGCAAGGCACGGCAAAGCACATGCGCAGGAAGTTACCTGTGTAATCGAGGTCATTGCGCGGATACACGAACGGCTGACCGATATGATATTTGTAGGCCATCGCGGCGATGGTTGGCATCTTTGCGATCATGCGCAGCGACGCGACCATACGCTGATGCGGGTCGGTAATGTCGGTGCTGTCGTGATAAAACGCGGAGAGGGCGCCCACAACACCAACCATTATTGCCATTGGGTGGGCATCACGACGAAAGCCGGAGAAGAACCGGCTCATCTGCTCATGGATCATCGTGTGATAGGTAACGCGATTAACGAAATCATCCTTCTGCGCATTATTCGGAAGATCGCCATAAAGCAGGAGGTAGCACGTTTCCAGAAAGTCTCCGTTCTGGGCCAATTCGTCGATTGGATAACCGCGGTGAAGAAGCTGGCCTTTGCCGCCGTCGATGAAGGTGATGTCGCTTTCGCATGATGCGGTGGAGGTGAAACCAGGATCGTAGGTGAAGAGGCCGGTCTGGGCATACAATGACGAAATGTCGATGACCTGAGGGC
>JBCDCU010000051.1:0-14859 GCA_039181265.1 Pseudomonadota bacterium
AAAGCGCGGGCGAAGCAGGAAGCGGAGCGCCTACAGGAAGAAGCGCGCAGCGAGGGCGCCAATATTGAAATCGCGCCGTGGGATTGGCGCTATTATGCCGAGAAGGTGCGCAAGGCCGAACATGATCTCGACGAGGCCGAGATCAAACCGTACTTTCAGCTCGATAAGGTGATCGAAGCGGCGTTCGAAACAGCGAGCCGCCTTTTCGGACTGACCTTCAAGGAGCGCATTGATCTTGCGCTTTATCATCCGGATGTCCGGGCGTTTGAGGTAAGAGACGCAGGAGGGCGCCATCTTGCGCTTTTCCTCGGCGACTATTTCGCGCGGCCTTCGAAGCGCTCGGGAGCCTGGATGAGTGGTTTCCGGTCACAGGAAAAGCTGCGCGGGAATATCCGCCCAATCATCGTAAACGTTATGAACTTTGCGAAAGCGCCGGAAGGACAACCAACACTCCTTACCTTCGACGATGCCCGGACCCTTTTCCATGAATTTGGTCACGCGCTTCACGGGATGCTGTCCGATGTGACCTATCCGATGATTGCGGGCACATCGGTTGCACGCGACTTCGTTGAATTGCCAAGCCAGCTCTATGAACATTGGCTTTCCGAGCCTGCCGTCCTGGCGAAATATGCCGTCCATTATAAGACCGGCGAAGCGATGCCGGATGACCTTATCGAACGGCTCAAGGGTGCCGAGACCTTCAATCAGGGGTTTGCGACAGTCGAGTATGTCTCATCAGCCCTGGTCGATTTGGAACTTCACACTTTATCTGATGCCAGCGATGTCGATCCGCTTGCGCTGGAAGCCGAGATCCTGGCGAAGATCGGCATGCCGAACGAAATCGTCATGCGCCATCGTACCCCGCACTTCCAGCATGTCTTTTCCGGCGATGGCTATTCAGCGGGTTACTATTCGTACATGTGGTCGGAAGTCATGGATGCTGACGCCTTCCAGGCCTTTAAGGAGACCGGCGACCCTTTCGATACGGAAACGGCTCAGCTTTTGAAACAGCATGTCTATTCCGCAGGCGGCAGTCGGGATCCCGCCGATCTCTATGTGGCGTTTCGTGGCAAGATGCCGGATATTGACGCGCTCCTCGAAGGACGCGGTCTTAAGGATGCGGCGTGAAGCGACGTTTAAAATCGACCTGCCATTGTGGTGAGGTCGAACTTGAAATCACGGTTGAGGGTGAACTCGCTTCCCTCAGCCGTTGCGACTGCTCGCTTTGTTCGCGCCGTGGCGCGGTGATGGCGAGCGTCCCGTTGGCCGATCTGAAAGTTGTCAAAGGCGCTGAAAGGCTAACGCTCTATCAGTTCCATACGAGGACCGCGGAGCATTATTTCTGTTCTCGCTGTGGTATCTACACCCATCACCGTAGACGCTCCGATCCGTCAAGATATGCCTTCAATGTGGCTTGCATTGAGGGCGTTGATCCGGCGGCTGTATATCAAGATGCAATTGTTGATCCACACGATTTTCCCGAAGATCACCAAAGACATAAGCAATAATGAGTACGTAAAGAAAAGTAAGCCTCCGGCTTTTCTTTGTGTCCAACAAAGCTTACATTGAATGTGTCAGGATTTTCGGGGGTCCATTTACAATGACATATCCGTTTTCAGCGATTGTCGGCCAGGATGCGATGAAGAACGCCCTCCTGATGGCAGCGATCGACCCGTCCATCGGAGGGGTTTTGATCTTCGGCGATCGGGGTACTGGAAAGTCAACGGCAGTCCGCGCTCTGGCGTCTCTTCTTCCAAAAATGGATGTGATCGAGGGGTGTCCCTATCAATGCGCTCCGGATGGCAAAAAGTGTGAACAATGTCAGGGGCTCACGAAGTACAAGACGCGCAAGGCCGCAGTCCCCGTCGTTGATCTGCCTCTTGGCGCAACTGAGGACAGGGTGGTCGGCGCGCTCGATATCGAAAAGGCGCTCGCAAGCGGCGAGAAGGCCTTCGAGCCGGGCCTTCTTGCAAAAGCCAACAGAGGCTTTCTTTACATCGACGAAGTGAATCTGCTTGAGGATCATTTGGTGGATGTGCTCCTCGACGTCGCAGCATCGGGGATCAATGTGGTCGAGCGTGAAGGTTTGTCCTTGTCACATCCGGCGCGCTTTGTGCTCGTTGGGTCGGGCAATCCGGAAGAAGGCGAACTCCGACCGCAACTCCTGGACCGGTTCGGTCTTTCGGTTGATGTGGAAACGCCAAAAGATCTGCCGAGCCGAATTGAAGTCGTGCGCCGTCGTGATCTCTACGAAAACGATCCCGAATCCTTTGTTGCGAAATACAAGCGCAAAGATGCTGCCGTCAGACGCAAGGTTCTGGACGGTCGTAAGCTCCTTCCGAATATCACCGTTCCCGATGATGTACTCGCACTCGCGTCGAACATTTGCATGATGCTCGGTACCGATGGGTTGCGCGGTGAACTGACCTTGATGCGTGCAGCGCGTGCTTATGCGGCCTTATCAGGTGCCGAAACAGTGACGGATACCCACCTTAAGGCAATTGCGCCATCGGCTCTCAGCCACAGACTGCGCCGCAACCCGCTCGATGAAACCCGTGCGGTGGTTCGGGTCGAACGGGCACTCGACGACTTCATGGCTGCCGCCTAACGGGTGTCGACCATGATGGTTGCCGATCACACCTCACCGACCGATCATCCGAATGAGGCCATATCCGCGATTGATCTTTGGGATGATGCACTCCTTGCCGCGCGTCTGATCGCCGTTGACCCAACGGGTCTAAAGGGTGTTGTGCTGAAAGCGAAAGCCGGGCCGGTTCGCGATCGTTGGCTTTCCTATTTCTCAAGCCTTCTTCCTGAGGGAACACCCCTGCGCCGGTTGCCTGCCGGAATCACCGATGACCGCCTCTACGGTGGGATCGATCTTTCGGCAACTTTGAAGAGCGGCAAGCCTGTGCGGCTCAAGGGGCTTCTCGCAGAGGCTGACCAGGGATTTCTTGTCGCTCCAATGGCGGAGCGCCTTTCGCTTGACCATGCATCGCGGCTTTCCGGTGCGCTTGATTTCGGTGAGGCGAGGCTGGAGCGAGATGGTCTGAGCGCCGTCGATTGCGCGTCTTTCGGCCTTATCGCGCTCGATGAGGGGGAAGGGGAAAGCTTCGGGGAAACGGCTGAAAGCCTTCCTCCGGCTTTATCGGAACGGCTTGCGTTCTTTCTGTCGCTCGATTCCTTCAGTATTCGCGATGCCGTCGAATATGCATTCGGTGCTGAAGAGGTCGCGGAGGCAAGAGCCATGCTTTGCACTGTTGATGCGGGGGAGGCGGCGATTGAAACCTTGTGCGGTCTCGCGCTGAAACTCGGTGTCTTTTCCATTCGCGCACCGGTTCTCGCGCTCAAGGCAGCGCGCGCCCATGCGGCGCTCAGTGGCCGCTGCCGTATTGCAGAAGACGATATCATCGCTGCCGTCCGCCTTGTGCTTGCTCCCCGCGCAACTATGTGGCCCGCACCTGAGGAGGATTACGAGGAGGAGAGTGTCGAAGCCGAACCGGACCGGTCGGACGAGCAGCGCGACGGGACTAATGAGAGACCCGATAGCGATACTGTTGGACCCATAGACGATCTGGTCCTCGAAGCGGTCAAAGTGGGACTACCTCCAGGTCTGCTCGCAGCCATCAAAGCGCACAGCGAGCGTGCTCGTGGTAAGGGTGAGCGCGGGAAACAAGGGTCGGATCAGTTTTCCAACACACATGGACGGCCGCTTTCCGCCCGCCGCGGAGACCTCCGGGCCGGGCGTAAACTCGATGTCATTGCAACCCTGCGCAAGGCAGCGCCTTTCCAGGCTTTGCGAGCTCGGGAAAAAGGAGTTGATGGTCAGAAGCCTTCGACACAGGGGCGTCGTCGTCTTTATGTGCGGCCCGAAGATTTCCAAATCACGCGGTTCAAGGATCGTAAGGAAACAGCGACGATCTTTGCAGTCGATGCGTCTGGGTCGACGGCTATTGCGCGTCTCGGGGAAGCGAAAGGTGCCGTTGAACTCCTCCTGTCAGAAAGCTATGCCCGCCGAGATCATGTGGCCTTGATCTCATTTCGTGGTGAGAAGGCAGACCTCCTTCTGTCGCCGACGCGGTCTCTCGTCAGGGCAAAACGTGCTCTTGCGGCTCTTCCGGGCGGTGGCGGAACGCCGCTTGCCAGCGCGCTCTCCACCTCGATCGGAATTGTCGAGGATGCCGAGCGGCGGGGGCGTACTCCGACTTTTGTTCTTCTCACGGATGGCAGCGCCAACATTGCCCTTGATGGGAGTGCAGGCCGCAAACATGCGTTCGACGATGCGCTGGGTGTGGCCCGCCAGTTCGGAGCGCTCGGCACCAAAGCGCTCATTGTCGATATCTCCAAGCGAAAGAGTGCGAAAGCGCAAGAAATCGCCAGTGCGATGAATGGGCTTTACGTGCCGCTGCCCCATATCAATGCTGAAGCCTTATCGAGTGCTGTGCGCGCGCTCGCATAACAGATACTTTGACAGCTTGCCGTCTCTGCTGACGGCGTGATGTTGGATCGGAAAAGGATAGGCGGGCCATCCGCTTTCGGATTTCAGACGATGTTTCTAACAACCGACCGCTTGAACTTTGACCGCGAAGGCAGGCTCTGGCCTCACCGTGAGCGGTCAAAATTTGTGACCGCCACCGGCGGGCGGTGGCATGTTCAGACTTTCGGTCCCGAAAATGCTGACCGGAGTTTTGTGCTTCTTCACGGCACGGGTGCCAGCACGCATTCCTGGCGGGCGCTTGTTTCGAAGCTACCGGATGATGTGCGAGTGATCTCTCTTGATCTTCCGGGGCAGGGTTTCTCCGATCCGCTCAAAGATCGTGATCCGACCTTGCCGAATATGGGGCGCGCTGTGGCGAGCCTCCTCGATGCACTGAACATCAAACGCTCCCTCTTGATCGGTCATTCTGCCGGTGCTGCGATTGCCCTCCAGCTTGCACTTGAGAGGCCCGAACTTGCTGAGGGTGTGATTAGCATCAATGGCGCGCTCTATCCGTTTCCGGGAGCCGCCTCCTCAATCTTTCCAATGCTTGCCAAGATGCTTTTTCTGAACCCGTTTGTGCCGCACATTTTCGCCGCCGGTGCACAGGGGCGGCACCGTGTGGAACGCCTCCTACAGGGGACTGGATCAAAACTCGATGATGAGGGTCTGGCGCTCTATCAGACCTTGTTCTCCAATCCCTCTCATGTCCGGTCGACCCTTTCCTGGATGGCGAATTGGAACCTTGAGCCGCTGGTTGAACGTATGGGGGACGTGAAGCAGCCGTTCCTGCAGATCATTGGCTCGGAGGACGAGACAATCCCGCCTGGAAATGCTTTTGAGACGGAAACCCGAATCCGGCATGCCGAGACAATCAAGCTCAGGGGGTATGGTCATCTCGTCCACGAGGAAGAGCCAGGCCTCGTTGCCGATCAGGTCCTTAGCTTTTCTGAGAAGACATTCGAGCCCGTCTAGGACCAATCATCGCATCTGATCAGAGCCGGGGCCGTCTTCAATCGCATCTCTATCAAGCGATGCCCGATACTCACCGAGCGCATTGTTCACTTCCGCGCCGAACAGGATCATGATCGATACGCCGTAGAGATAGACGATCGCAATCATCAGGCCTGCAAGACCGGCATAGAGCGCCGTGTAATTGGCAATTGTCCGCAGATAAATCGCGAAGAGCTCGGAGCCGATCAATATGCCAAGGATCGTAAAGACGATCCCAAAAATCAGTGAGTGAAAATCGCGACGTCCTGCGGGCAGGAAATAGTGAAAGGCATAGAGAGCAAGGCCAAGCACGGCGATCGAAATGCCGTATCGCGTCAGGCTGACCGAGACGGAAAACTCTGCCAGAACCGGAACAGTCGCAACAAGATAGCGCCACAAAAAAGGCGTGCCGACCAGGACAAACGCGACCGCGATGACCGAAAAAGCAACCAGGACAACAAAAACTATGCCCTGTAGGCGGCGCAGGATCCATGATCGTGTTTCGCGCACCTTGTAGGCGCGGTTGAGGCCATCTCGCGCATTCTCAATTCCGTTGGAAGCGAGGACCAGCGCAATTAATGTGGAGAGTGAATAGAATTCCCCCGGGTTTTGCTCGACGATGATCTTCACCTGTTCGGCGATGGGGGCCGAGGTATTTGCTGGCCAGTGTCCGAGAAGGAGATCGACAACTTCGTCTACAAGAGCAGGGTCGCCCAATTGTCGAATCAATGATGCGATCAGCATCAGGAATGGAAAGAGGGACAGGAGCAGGGAAAGGGCGACATTGCTCGAATTGGCAAGCCCGCCATCTTCCGAAAAGCGCATGGCCGCCCGCCAGAAGAAGTGCCCGATCCGGGCTATTTGCTTAACTGCACGCGTCTGAAAACTCCGCAAATCGCGTCTTTCCAATCATTAGAAGATCGCAAGGGCAGTGCAAGCAAACCTTATTGATGGGCGCCTTTTTGGCAAGGCTTTCCAGCGCCCAATTGCCGCCAGTACACATGTGTTGATTGGAGGCTGCATTGTCCATGTAAGTGGTCTTCCGATTGGGCGACTTCAGCTTGCGTTCTTTTGGGTGTCAGTTAATAGTGTCAAATTATTATGACATATGCCGCAAAACCTCCTCAAGTAGAAGGACTTCGCGCCGGTGGACGAGTGCCGCACGCGGTCGTCATCGGATCCGGTTTCGGAGGGCTCGCAGCGGCCTTGCGCCTTATCGCCAAGGGCTACCGGGTTACCGTTGTTGAACGTCTTGAACAGGCGGGCGGGCGGGCTTCCGTATTTCGACAGGACGGCTTTGCTTTCGACGCCGGCCCAACGATTGTAACCGCGCCATTCGTGTTCGATGAGTTATGGACGCTCTTTGGAAAAGAGCGTTCGGACTATGTGACGTTCAAGAAAATGGAGCCGTTCTACAAGATCCATTTCAACGATGGACGAACGTTCACGGTCACTGACGATCCGGACCAGATGCGGGCGGAAATTGCCAAATTCAATCCGGATGATCTTCCGGGATACGAGCGCTATCTGAAAGATAGTGAGGCCTGCTACAAAGTCGGCTTCGAAGGGCTCGGCCTCATTCCGTTTTCCTATGTGGCTACGATGCTCGCCTCGCTTCCGCGGCTTGGATATCTGCGCGCGGATCGTTCGGTTTTCGATCATGCAAAGAAACACATCAAGGATCCGTCGGTGCGCATCGCGCTGTCGTTTCACCCACTTTTCATCGGCGGTAATCCTCTGAGGGTGACGTCGGTTTATTGCCTAATTGCTTATCTGGAACGCAATTGGGGCGTCCATTTCACGATGGGCGGTACCGGTGCCCTTGTCCAAGGCATGGTCGACCTCATGGAAGAGCAGGGCGGCGAACTCAAGCTTAATGAAGATGTCGAAGAGATCCTCGTTGAGAATGGCAGTGCACGGGGCGTGAAGCTTAAGAGCGGAACGATCCTTCCTGCTGATCTCGTCGTGTCCAACGCCGATCCGGCTGTGACTTACGGGAAACTCTTGCCGAAAGAGCACATCAAGCGATGGACGAAGCGTAAGATCGAGCGCTCGCACTACTCCATGAGCCTCTTCGTCTGGTACTTCGGAACGAAGAAACGCTACGAGGATGTTGAGCATCACAGCCTCGTTCTTGGACCGCGCTATGAGGACCTGTTGCGCGATATTTTTGATCGCAAGGTTCTGGCTGAGGATTTCAGCCTTTACATCCATCGACCAACGGCAAGCGATCCGTCTCTCGCTCCTGAGGGATGCGACGCGTTCTATGCGCTTTCTCCCGTTCCCCACCTTGAAAGCGGGACCGATTGGGATGCGATTGCCGAAGACTATCGGATGAAAATCCAAGAGCGTCTTGAGGAGACAATCCTGCCGGATCTCGGTAACCAGATCATCAGCTCGAAAGTCATCACACCCAATGATTTCGAGGACCGCCTGCAATCCCATGTTGGTGCTGCCTTTGGCATGGAGCCCAGGATCACACAAAGCGCTTGGTTCAGGCCCCACAACCGCAGTGAAGAGGTCAAGAACCTTTATGTTGTCGGCGCCGGAACCCATCCAGGGGCGGGGCTGCCAGGTGTCGTCACCTCGGCGAAGATTGTCGCCGACATGATCGCGGATGCAGAAAGCCTGGTTTGATGCCGACTTCCGCTAGCCCGACAACCGGTGTTCTTGAGCTCAGCGATGCCGATCGCAGTGCCTGTCGAGCGATTATCCGCGCGGGCTCCAAGTCCTTTTATGCAGCGTCGCTTCTCCTGCCCTACACCATCCGCCATGCCGCGAGTGCTCTTTATGCATTCTGCCGTCTTTCCGATGACATGGTCGATGAAGGGTCAAATCGCAGATTGGCTCTAAAGGAGCTGCGTCGGAGGCTTGATCTTGCTTATGCCGGAACGCCGTTTGATCATGTGGCCGATCGGGCGTTCGCTGCGACCGTCAGCGCCTATGGCGTACCAAGGACTGTCCCGGAAGCATTGATTGAGGGCTATGAGTGGGACGTTGATGGCAGGACCTACGAGACCATCGATCAACTCGTCGCCTATTCAAGCCGTGTCGCTGCGACTGTCGGCGTCATGATGACCGTGGTCATGGGCCGCCGGGCGCCGCATGTTCTCGCACGTGCCGCCGATCTTGGTGTTGCCATGCAGCTTACCAATATCGCCCGCGACGTCGGGGAGGATGCCCGCAATGGACGCATCTACCTTCCGCTTGAGTGGATGCGCGAAGAAGGGATTAATCCGGACGCCTTCCTTGCCAATCCTGCTTTTTCACCGGCACTTGGTCGTGTGGTCAGGCGGCTCTTGAAGGAAGCCGATCTTTTCTATCATCGCGGTGCGACGGGGCTTGCGCATCTCCCGTCTCGCGCCCGGCCGGCAATCTGTGCAGCCGCGATGATCTACCGGGATATCGGTCGAGAGATCAAAGAGAACGCTTATGATTCGGTCTCGCGCCGTGCCGCGACGAGTACGGCCCGCAAGATCAAGCTGTGCATCGCAGCGCTTCTTAGACCGTCGATGTTCATGATTTGCGACCGTCGTCCACCTCATGAAGAGACCCGTTTTCTTGTCGAGGCAACAGCTGAGCGCGCGGATGGTTTTTCGCCGATCTTTGGTGCTATCGACAGGCGTATGGCTAACCTTGCTGGTCTGATCGAAACGATTGAAACCCGCGACAGACTGACTTTTGAAAGCCGCCGCAAACAGAACTCACAAGCGTGATACGTCATGGACATCGTTGTTTTTCTGGCTGTGTGTTTGGTGGCGGCATCCAGCGGAATGATCTTCCGTCCGGGTGAGGATTACGAGCGCTTGCGGTTTCCCTCGTGGCGTCCTCCAAATTATCTGTTCGGGCTGGTCTGGGCCGTTCTCTACATTATGATCGCTGTTTCCGGCTGGTTGGTGTTTTCAGGATATGGCGCCAATGGTGGGGCGAACGATGGAGCAATAACGCTGGCCCTCAGCGTCTATGCTGTCCAACTTGTTTTGAACTTCCTTTGGTCGGCGATCTTCTTCGGCCTGAAAAAACGGGGCGTTGCTCTTTTCGAAATGGCCCTTCTTTGGCTCTCGATTCTGGTAATGATCGTTTTGTTCCTTCCGATCAACGCCTTGGCCGCATGGCTGCTCGTGCCCTATCTCATGTGGGTGAGTTTTGCCTTTGCACTCAACTTTTCGCTATGGCGCTTGAATCTTGGGGCAGGGGTCCCCAATCAAGCATGATAGGAGCAACGGCTCTATCATAAGGCGAGATCAAATGACTGAATTCCTGCAAACCCACATAGGATTGTTCGTTGAAGGCATTCTTGTGTTCGGCGGGGCGATGGCCTTCGGTTTCTGGCAATTGAGCGAATTGAAGAAGCTGCGCAAGGAGCGTGAAGCGCGTGAGCAAGAACAGCAGCGCGATGCGTCTGGCGACACGCACCAAAGTTAGCGTCCTTGTGAGCGCGTTAAAGAAGAATGCACTGACGTTGTCCGTTCGGTCGCGCTAACCTCGGCGCGGCATTCGAAAGGGGAGCAGCATCTTCGCCCAACCCGTTCTGAATCGGTAAAGCGCCATGCTTTCATGCATGGCGGGGCCGACGTGTCCGCAGAGTTTTGAGTGGATGTGAGCCCGCTGATAAAAGTGCGTGTCCTCGAAGGTCTCAACAACCCGCGCATCAAATCCATCTTCACACTGTGTGTAGCGCGGAACCCGATAGAGCGTGTTTGACAGCCGCTGCTGAGGTGGCGCGTCGAAATGGCTCAGGCCCCCATCCTTATCGAATCGAATGGCGATCTGATGGTTGTCGCCATCCAGTCGTGTGAGGTCATAGAGGATTGCTGCTCCGTCGTCCGGCATTGGCGCGCGCGACCAGTCCCAGCGATGAAATCCCGCCTCCAGCGGTTCGTCGCCCCAATTGTTGTCCAGATAACCGTGCCCACGCCAGGAAAGACCGGGCCTTTCGAGTTCGACTTCCGCGTCGCAGACGGGTGCGATGGGCCACCATTTGTGGAGGCCCTTCTGATCAAGCGAGAAATCCTGCTGGTTCATAAATCTTGGACGGAGCGTTATCTGACCCTTGGCACGCAGCGGCACCGGCATTCCGACTTCATCGAAGCGCACGGTGAGCATCTCGCCATTCCATTCAACAGCACTCGGTCCAATTTCAATGTAATCGTGATCACGCGTCAGGGCGCCTTTCCCGCGCTCGGTCATGGTCCAGCGCTTCACACCTTTCCCGTAAATGGCGACATTGACCGCGACATGGTCTTCCGGATCGTTGCGCCCGCGCCAGGCATAATAGGGAGAGAAGACACTGCCGATGAATGCAATGACTGTGACGCCGTAGGTCCCATCGTCGCTGATCGCATCGACATACCACCAATGGTAACCCTTGGATGGGACATGGACGTCGAAACGCGGTTGGCGCAGGGCTGCGGTCTCTTTGGCGTCGTGCGCGCCGCCGGAAAGAGCGGTCACTGGGCCGCCTCCAAATATTTTTGTGGAATGCCTCCAACACCGTGCACCCGCGGCCGTGCGGCAAGAACCCGTTCCGCAGCAAGGCGACCGGATAGTGTTGCCATTGGAATTCCGGGCCCGGGATGAGCGCTGCCACCGGCAAGATAAAGACCTTTGATTGGGGTATCTGCAGCAGGGCGCTTGAAAGAAGCGCGCCAGCCGTGGGAAGCGCGCCCGTAAAGGGCACCGCCTGTCGCCGGGAAGAGCTGATTGAAATCGGCGGGCGTGGTGGCGATCATTCTTTCTTCTGAAGGGTCAATCTCAAGTCCGCACCGCTGCAATAGGGCAAACGTCCGTTTACGGCACTCATCAACAATCGACTTGTCGAAGTCGGATTGATCGCCCGTCGCTGGCGCGTTGACGAGGATAAGGAGGCGTTCTTCAGCACCGCCAACACCGCCGCCCGCGTCGTCCCGGTCCTGAGCGCAGATATAGACCGTTGGCTTTTCCGGAACTTTGCCATGATTGAACAGGTCGTTGAATTCGGCCTTGTAGTCGAGCGAGAAGAAAACCGAATGGTGGGCGAGCGGGAATCCCGATGTTTTGGTGAATGCCGACCAGGTGAGCGCCGATAACGATCTCTCGTCGGACGCCATCAACGGCACCGCGGATTGGACCTGCGGGCCAAACAGTCCGGTCGCGATTGCGGCCACATCACTGTTCGTTACGACCTGCGTTGTGTTGATGTAGCTGCCGTTCGACAGGAGGACGCCTGTGACTGCGTTGTTCTTGGATGTAATCTTCGTAACGGCAGTACTGTAAGAAAACTCCACACCGAGATCGCGGGCTGCGTTTTCCAGTGCACGGGCGAGGTTGTGCATGCCTCCGTTGACGAGCCAGACGCCCTCCTGTTCGACGTGGGCAACCAGCATGAGGGTCGCTGCTGCCTGGTAGGGCGATGACCCACAATAGGTTGCGTAGCGGCCAAACAATTGATGAAGCCGTGGGTCCCGAAAATGCCGGCCAAGAGCATCCCACATGCGCATGAAGGGACGGGTGCGATAAAGTGCGCCGAGTTTTGAAAGCCCGACCCGCAACGGGAGATCAAAGAGCCCCGGCCTCTGCGCGCACATATAGGGATCTCTCAACGTGTTGAAGATCTGGCGCGTCTCTTCACAAAACTCAAGATAACCATTCGCTTCCCGGATCCCGGCGAAATCGGCAATCGCCTCATGAGACTGTTTCGTGTCTGCATAAAGATCGAGGGTGCGGTTCGGTTCACCATTGTCCCAGACATGACGTGCCAGAACGTCGGCACGTTTCAGACCGACGTGATCTTCAAGGCGCGTGCCAGCGGTTTCAAACAGGGCATCAAACACCCAACGCATTGTGAGTACAGTCGGACCGGAATCGATTTTGTGTCCATCCACATCGACTTGCCGCATCTTGCCGCCGGGTTTGTCTGCCCGTTCAACGACGAGAACACGCAAGCCCTCAGCCTGAAGTTCGATCGCCGCGGCAAGGCCTCCCATCCCGGCTCCCGCAATGACCACATCGAAGTCACTCATAACTGTTGTCCTTTTTCATGATCCCTCGTCTTGCGAGATATCCAGACAGAATCGTGAGGCAGCCCGGTTCACAGCGAAGCATTTCGCATTGTTCCATCAGGTGCATTGCGTACGGTTTCGCATGCCTAAGCTATCGACAATTTACAATGACAAATTATACTGTCCATTAAAATAGACAAAACTACACTTGTGTCCGTTTGACACAGATAGGACGCGGCAAGTTTTGGCTGTTTTACTGAGATCGCCAATGCGGCCGAATCATCGACGTTCCGTCGCGTCGGGCCGTTCACAGCGTGAAGGAGGGGAACGATGGAAACGCAAAAGCGGATCGAACAAGCAACCCAGCGGGCCATGCGGTTCGTCACGCGTAACCCGGCGCCCGGCAAGCTTGCCGAAGCCATGCGGTATGCAATGTTTCCAGGTGGCGCCAGGGTTCGACCACGCCTTTGCCTCGCTGTCGCAAGTGCCTGCGGCGATGATCAGCCCCATATGTCGGACGCCGCAGCCGTTGCAATTGAAATGCTCCATTGCGCATCGCTCGTTCATGATGATCTTCCGGCTTTCGATGATGCCGAAGTGCGGCGGGGAAAACCTTCCGTTCATTCCGTTTATGGTGAGGCGCTCGCCGTCCTCGCTGGTGATGCCCTGATTGTTGGCGCGTTCGATACAATCGCGCGTGAAGCGGCCTGGGCGCCTGATCGTGTCGGTCCATTGATAGCGACGGTTGCCCGTTCGGTCGGCATGCCTGAAGGAATTGCAGCCGGTCAAGCATGGGAGAGCGAGGAAACGATTGACCTTGAATCTTACCATGCTGCGAAGACCGGATCTTTGTTCGTTGGTGCGGCAATGGCCGGCGCTCTGTCCGCGGGGGCCGATTCTTTCCCGTGGCGGATCGTCGGCCAAAAGCTTGGTGCCGCCTATCAGATTGCCGATGATTTGCGCGACGCGCTCTTAAGCGAGAAGGAACTTGGAAAACCCGCAAAGCAGGACAGTCTCCATGAGCGCCCGAACGCGGTCGAGGCGCTTGGCGTGTCCGGAACGCTAGACCGTTTGCAGGCGCTCATCTCAGAAGCGATTGATTTCATCCCATCCTGCCCGGGTGAAACAGAGCTCCAGAAACTGATCCAGAGCGAAGCCGAGCGATTGACGCCGAAACAAGCAGTTTCTTCTGCGGCATAGAGGATCAGCAGGCGCAACCGACTTATGGCTCACGTCCCATCAGATGATTATCACCCGCCTTCGGACTTCGGGTTGAAGAAGCCCGGCCTCATTGAAAAACTACAAAACCGCTTTCGTGACTGGCGTAACCGGAAAGTGATGGATCCGGCGTTCCAGGCATTTGCAACGGGCTTTCCGTTGACGCGACCGATCGTCAGAAAGCGTCAGAAGGCGTTGTTCGATCTGACGGCTGGTTTCGTTTATTCGCAAGTACTGTTCTCGGCCGTACGGCTGGGGGTTTTCGATTGCCTTAGAGATGGTGCGTTGAGCGAGGCAGCGCTTTATCGCCGGATCGGGCTCTCGAATGATGCAGGACGACGTTTGATTGCCGCGGCTGCGTCGCTGGATCTTTTGAGCGTCAAGGGTGATGAGGTGCGCCTCGCCGATTTGGGGGCTGCGCTTCTCGCCAATCCCGGCGTTGTGGCGATGATCGAGCATCACGCCATGCTTTATCGCGATCTCGCGGATCCAATCGGACTGCTTAAGGGGGAGCGCGATACCGAACTCTCCGAATTTTGGGGATATGCGACCGCGGAACGTCCCGATGCGCTGAAGCGCGACCGTGTGGATGATTACAGCGCCTTGATGGCCATCTCACAAAAGATGATCTCTGCCGAGGTGATCGCAGCTTACCCGTTTGCTGGACATAAGCGGCTTCTCGATGTTGGCGGGGGAGAAGGTGCCTTCGTATCTGCGGTGGCTGACGCCGTACCAAAGCTGGAACTCAGTGTTTTTGATCTTCCCTCTGTCGCCGAGAGGGCGCGCGAGAAGATGGCTGAAGCCGGTCACGGAAACCGGTTTACAGCATTCCCGGGCAGTTTCTTCGACGATGAATTACCAGCTGGAGCGGATCTGATTTCGCTTGTGCGGGTCCTTTACGATCATAGCGATGAACGCGTGCTTCAAATCCTTCAAAGGGTGCGCCGAGTACTGCCTGAAGGGGGAACGCTTCTCATTGCGGAACCGATGGCCGGCGTATCCGGTGCAGAGGCAATGGGGGACGCTTATTTCGGTTTTTATCTGATGGCGATGAAATCCGGACAGGCTCGAACATTCGCTGAAATCGGTGCGTTGTTGAAGACGGCTGGCTTCCGCCAATTCCGTGTTCTGAAGACCCGCAGTCCGATGCTGACCAGCGCACTCATTACTAATGGATAAGTATTAGTGTCG
>JBCDCU010000052.1:0-14857 GCA_039181265.1 Pseudomonadota bacterium
CAGTGTCTGGACGACCTATCTCTACACTGCCCTTGTCGGGACGGTGATCGCTTCGCTTATGGTACCGTTCGTATGGTCATGGCCTGATATTTCAGACCTTCCGCTTATCCTCTTCATGGGCCTCGCGGGCGCCTTGGGGCAGTTTCTGCTGATCGTCGCCTTTACCTATGCACCGGCTTCGCTGCTGGCACCCTTCCTTTATTCGAGCATGATCTGGTCAGCGGCGATGGGCTTTCTAGTTTTCTCCGAAGTCCCCGATCACTTCACGATCCTCGGCGCAACGATGATCGTTGCCGGCGGCTTCTATGTGCGCCATCGCGAACGGATCCGGGCACAGAAGCAGACAAACTAACCGCTCGGATGTGCAACGAGCCCGAGATTGCGATTATATTTTATACTTGAAATTTTCATATATAAAGTTATTATTGTTGACATCATCCAATCTGGGAGATCTCGCTATGAAGGTTGCATGTCTGGGCGGTGGCCCGGGAGGGCTCTATTTCGCGATTTCGCTTAAGCTCAGGCATCCGGATGCAGAGATTAGTGTCTACGAGCGCAATCGCGCCGACGATACGTTCGGCTGGGGTGTGGTCCTGTCCGACGAAACACTCGACAACCTCGCGGCAAACGATCCGGAAAGTGCCTCGGAAATCCGGAAGAATTTCGCTTACTGGGATGATATTGCGGTCCACTTCAAAGGACAGTCCATCGTTTCCGGCGGTCATGGTTTTTGCGGGATAGGACGCAAAAAACTGCTTCTTCTCCTCCAGGAACGTGCAATCGACCTCGGCATTGACGTTCGGTTCGAGACTGAGGTTGAAGACATTGAATCGCTTTCGAAGACGCATGACATGGTCGTCGCCAGCGACGGTGTGAACTCCCGCACTCGCTCAGTCTTCGCAGAGCATTTCAAACCGGACATCGATGTCCGACGCTGCAAGTTCATCTGGCTTGGCACAAAGCAAAAATTCGACGACGCTTTCACGTTCATCTTTGAAGAAACCGACAAGGGATGGATCTGGGTCCACGCCTACCAATTCGATTCCGATACGGCGACCTTCATCGTGGAATGCAGCGAAGAGACCTACGCAAATTTCGGCTTCGAGACGATGAGCCAGCAAGAAGCGATTTCCGTGATCGAAGAGGTCTTCAAGGATTACCTCGGCGGCCACGCGCTGATGACGAATGCCAATCACATCCGTGGCTCGGCCTTCATCAATTTCAGCCGTGTTCTTTGTGAGCGCTGGAGCCACAACAATATAGCGCTTCTCGGCGACGCGGCAGCTTCCGCTCATTTTTCAATCGGGTCAGGAACCAAACTCGCGCTCGAAAGCGCCATCGCGCTCGCCGATTTCGTAACGACCGAAGAGAGCCTTCCTAAAGCCTTTGAGAAATACGAGGAGGCGCGGCGGCTCGAAGTGCTGCGGTTGCAATCCGCCGCCCGCAATTCGGTCGAATGGTTCGAAGATATCGAGCGATATTTCGGACTGGAACCCGTCCAGTTCACCTATTCATTGCTGACACGCTCGCAACGCATTTCCCATGAAAACCTTCGGCTTCGCGATCCATCCTGGTTGGTGTCGGCTGAGCTCTGGTTCCAGGATCAAGCGACCGGCAGTTCAGCTAACGGATCGGGCGACAATCAACCGATCCGCCAACCCATGTTCGCACCCTTTAAATTGCGGGATATGACGCTGAAGAACCGCGTCGTCGTCTCCCCGATGGCACAGTACAAGGCGGTCGATGGCACACCTGGCGACTGGCATCTCATTCACTATGGCGAGCGCGCCAAGGGGGGAGCAGGTCTCGTCTATGCTGAAATGACCTGCGTATCGCCAGAAGGGCGCATTACGCCCGGTTGTCCTGGCCTCTACAAACCGGAACACGAAGTGGCGTGGCGTCGGATCACCGACTTTGTTCACCGAGAGACGGATGCGAAAATCTGTTGCCAGATCGGGCATTCGGGCCGCAAGGGCTCGACTCAACTTGGTTGGGAAGAGATGGATGCACCGCTCACCGTTGATAATTGGCCGCTGATCTCGGCGTCACCGATTGCCTGGTCCAATCGCAATCAGATTCCAAGAGAAATGAACCGTGAAGACATGGACGTCGTCCGGGACGCCTTCGTAAATGCAGCAAAGATGGCAGAACGCGCCGGTTTCGACATGATCGAACTCCATGCCGCACACGGCTATCTGATCTCTTCGTTTCTGACCCCGATCTCGAACATCCGCACCGACGAATACGGCGGATCACTCGAAAACAGGCTGCGCTACCCACTTGAAATCTTCAGCGCAATGCGCGCCGTCTGGCCCGCGGGAAAGCCGATGTCCGTCAGAATTTCAGCCCATGACTGGGTTGAAGAGGACGGCGTGACGCCCGATGAAGCCGTTCTGATCGCGAGGGCGTTTTCAGACGCCGGGGCCGATATTATCGATGTTTCAGCCGGTCAGACATCGACTGCGGCAAAGCCCGTTTATGGCCGCATGTTCCAAACGCCGTTCTCCGACCGGATCCGCAACGAGGCGGGCCTCGCAACAATGGCTGTTGGAAACATTTACGAAGCCGATCATGTCAATTCGATTTTGATGGCAGGCCGCGCCGATCTTGTCTGCCTCGCGCGTCCGCACCTTGCCGATCCCTATTGGACGCTGCATAGGGCGGCAGAAGCCGGTGATCGCAGCGAGGCCTGGCCCCTTCCCTATCATGCTGGTCGCGATCAGCTTTGGCGCCTTGCCGAGCGGCAGGATGTCATGACTGGAAAGGTTTAGCGATGGAGACGCTGGCGGCAGATCTTCCGGAAAGGTTGGGGCAAACGGATACGACCGCCTCGAAAGCCCGGTTGCGTCTTTGGTTACGCCTTCTCAAAGCGCAAAAGCAAATCGAAGGACAGGTCCGCGAATTTCTCCGCCAGAACCATGACACAACGCTGCCACGCTTCGATGTTCTGGCAGCCCTTTACCGGACACGGGATGGTATGATGATGGGCGCCCTCTCAGGCGAACTGAAAGTATCAAACGGCAACGTGACGGGCATTATCGATCGTCTTGTTGCCGACGATCTCGTTGAGAGGGTCCCGGTTGAAGGCGACCGCCGGGCCATGAAAGTGCGGCTGACCCCGGAAGGCCGCACCACATTCGAAACACAAGCTGAGGCCCATGAAGCGCTGATCGATCGTCTTCTTGGCGGGCTCGGCGTGGACGAGGCGGACGCCCTTTCCGCAGCTCTTCTCGCGATTGCCGAAACGGCGGAGCAATCGATCGAAACGCACAGCGCGACAAGCCGAACGCAGGAATGACCATGGCCCCGGAACATTTCAATTTAGCAATCAAGGACAACGTCGCCCATATCTCGCTGAAAGGTGCCGAGCGCAAAAATCCCCTCACCTTTGAAAGTTACGCCGAACTCCGAGACTGGTTCAGAAACCTCGTCTACGAGGACGACATTGCTGCGGTGGTGTTTGAGCCGAACGGCGGGAATTTCTGTTCCGGCGGCGACGTCCACGACATTATCGGTCCGTTGATCGAAATGGACATGAAGGGCCTCTTGACGTTCACCCGCATGACGGGAGATCTCGTCAAGGCCATGGTGAATTGCGGCAAGCCGGTCATAGCGGCGGTCGATGGCGTTTGTGTGGGCGCAGGCGCAATTATTGCAATGGCAAGCGATCTTAGGTTCGCCACCCCTGAAGCAAAGACCGCATTCCTCTTCAACCGCGTCGGACTTGCGGGCTGCGATATGGGAGCCTGCGCGATCCTTCCCCGTATCATCGGTCAGGGCCGGGCCGCCGAACTTCTCTACACCGGCCGAACCATGAGTGCAGAAGAGGGCGAGCGATGGGGATTTTACAACCGCCTTGTCGTGGCCAGCGAGTTGCCTCAGGAAGCGTCGAAATTGGCGCAAAGGATCGCCTCAGGCCCCAATTTCGCGAACATGATGACCAAGACCATGCTTGCCCAGGAATGGGCGATGAGCATCGAACAGGCGATCGAAGCGGAAGCCCAGGCTCAGGCGATCTGTATGCAGACCGGCGATTTTAAACGCGCTTATGACGCTTTCGTCGCCCGCGAAAAACCGGTCTTCGAGGGCAATTGATGGCAGATCAATCCTTTCTCGACTGGCCCTTTTTTGACGAGCATCACCGCGCGCTTGCAGGGCGCATCGAAGACTGGGCAAGTTCAAATCTTCCGGTCGATCACAGCGATGTCGATCAGGCCTGCCGCGACCTCGTTAAAAACCTCGGGCGCGATGGTTTCCTGCAACACACAGCATCGGAAACCGGCGCTCCACTCGATGTCCGCGCGCTCTGTCTCACACGGGAAATCCTCGCACGCCACGACGGGCTGGCGGACTTCGCATTCGCTATGCAGGGCCTTGGTACCGGTGCGCTTTCACTTTTCGGCACACCGGAACAGCGTACGTGGCTTAAGCGCACAATAGCTGGTGAGGCGATCTCAGCTTTCGCACTCACAGACCCGGCGTCTGGCTCAGACGTTGCCAACATGACAGGATATGCAGTCAAAGACGGCTCAGGCTATGTCCTGAACGGCAGGAAAACATGGATCTCAAATGGCGGGATTGCAGATTTCTACTGCACATTCATGCGTACGGGAGAGGGACCGGGTGCCAAAGGTATCTCGGCATTTCTTGTTCCGGCTGATACGCCCGGCCTGGTGATTGAAGAACGGCTCGAGGCCGTCGCACCCCACCCGCTAGCGACCCTTCATTTCGACGATTGCCGTCTGCCAGCCGAAGGCTTGATCGGTGCATCGGGGGCCGGCTTCAAGATCGCCATGGCGGTCCTCGACGTATTTCGTTCAACGGTTGCTGCAGCTGCTTTGGGATTTGCAAGGCGCGCGCTCGACGAGAGCCTCAAACGCACTTCAGAGCGTGAGCTCTTCGGTGCCCCGCTCTTCGATCTTCAGATGGTGCAGGGCCATCTGGCAGACATGGCACTCGATGTCGATGCGTCTGCTCTCCTCGTCTACCGCGCGGCCTGGCTTAAGGATCAAGGTGTTGCCCGTGTTAGCCGCGAAGCAGCAATGGCAAAGCTGCACGCAACCGAGCAGGCACAGAAGGTCATTGATCAGGCAGTCCAGCTCCATGGCGGCGATGGCGTACGAAAGGGGCACATCACCGAACAGCTTTATCGCGAAATCCGCGCCCTGCGGATCTATGAAGGGGCAAGTGACGTCCAGAAAGTGATTATCGCCCGGCAACCGCTCGGTTCACCGCTCGCCGCGCAAAAGGGAGGAAACTGAAATGCTCGGCCCAACCGCCCATGTGGACACGTTTGCAAGAGACAACTTGCCCCCCAAAACGCAATGGCCGGAGTTCAGGTTAGACGCGTTTGACTATCCCGATCACCTGAACGCCGCTGTTGAGTTGACGGACAAAATGGTTGAACAGGGCTTCGGCGACCATGTCGCCCTGATCGGAAATGGCCGCCGGCGCACATACAAAGAACTTACCGATTGGACCAATCGTCTGGCGGCAGCCCTCAAAGACAATCTCGGCGTGAAGCCCGGGAACCGGGTCCTCATCCGCTCAGCGAACAATCCGGCCATGGTTGCGTGCTGGCTTGCAGCGACGAAAGCGGGTGCAGTTGTCGTCAATACGATGCCGCTTCTGCGCGCGAAGGAACTCTCAAAGATCATCGATATCGCTGAGGTTTCACTTGCGCTTTGCGATACGCGGTTGATGGACGAACTCGTCGCGGCGGCCAAAGACAGCAAGTTTCTTCAAAAAGTCGTCGGTTTTGACGGAACTGCAAACCACGATGCCGAACTCGACCGGCTCGCGCTGGAAAAGCCGGTCGCCTTCGATGCCGTTAAAACCGGTCGCGATGACGTCGCACTCCTCGGTTTCACATCCGGCACAACAGGAACACCGAAAGCCACTATGCACTTTCATCGCGATCTGATGATCATTGCTGACGGCTATGCAAGAGAAGTCCTGAACGTTATTCCAGATGACGTCTTCGTCGGATCACCACCCCTTGCCTTCACATTCGGTCTCGGCGGCCTCGCAATCTTCCCGCTGAGATTTGGAGCGGCGGCAACGTTGCTTGAACAGGCAACACCGCCCAACATGATCGAAATCATCGAGAATTATAAGGCGACTGTTTGCTTCACCGCTCCGACCGCTTATCGCGCCATGCTAGCAGCCATGGACGCTGGCGCGGATCTCTCATCGCTCAGGGCCGCGGTCTCAGCCGGTGAGACCCTTCCAGCTCCCGTTTACGAGGACTGGATGAAAAAAACCGGGAAACCTATGCTCGATGGAATCGGATCGACGGAGCTCCTCCATATCTTCATTTCGAACCGTTTCGGCGATAGCCATCCGGCATGCACTGGCAAGCCCGTGACAGGGTATGAAGCAAAAATCGTTGATGACGCAATGAATGAAGTCGCGCCCGGAACCGTTGGGCGCCTAGCGGTTCGCGGACCGACCGGATGCCGCTATCTCGCCGACGACCGGCAGCAGAATTATGTCCAAGATGGCTGGAACATTACCGGCGACAGCTTTTCGATGGATGAGGAGGGCTACTTCCATTTTGCCGCCCGCAACGACGATATGATCGTATCATCGGGTTACAACATCGCCGGTCCGGAAGTGGAGGCAGCGCTCCTTTCCCATGAAGCCGTTGCCGAATGCGCTGTAATCGGTGTGCCCGATCCGGAACGCGGCGCAATTGTCGAAGCCCATGTGGTCCTAAAGAATGCGTCAGCAGCAAACGAAACGCTGACGAAGTCGTTACAAGATCACGTCAAAGCGGAAATCGCACCGTTCAAATATCCACGCTCGATTGTCTTTACCGACGCACTTCCGAAGACAGAAACAGGCAAAATCCAGCGTTTTCGCCTGCGTGCCCAGTCATAAGATATCACGGCAATCAAGCTCGATAGGGAGACGAAGCCGATGCATGAAATCATACAACCCGACGATTGGGCTCCTGCGAAAGGCTATGCGAACGGCGTCCTGACGCGATCCGGCACCCTTTATGTCGGTGGACAGATCGGTTGGAACGAGCAACAGGTTTTCGAATCTCATGATTTCATCGGTCAGATGACTCAGGCGTTAAAGAACATCGTCGCCGTCGTGGAGAAAGCCGGCGGGAAACCATCCGACATCGTGAGACTCACCTGGTATGTCACTGACAAGGAAGACTATCTCGCCAACCAACGGCAAGTCGGCGAAGCCTATCGATCAATCCTCGGGCGACATTTTCCAGCGATGACAATGGTGGTTGTCAGTGCGTTGGTCGAAGACGATGCGCTCGTTGAGATCGAGGCGACCGCTGAACTTGCACCGGTTTGAGGTATAAACATCTCTTATTGAAGAGCACCGGTAAAGTGAATAAAAACCTTGTTTAGACTTTGTTATCTTTAATAAAATTCAAATACGGTTCAGATCACCGCAGGCATCACGCCGCAACAGTGACATAATTGACGCTCTCGGATTTGAATCGCGAGTTAAAGAGCCGATTCGCCGATTTTCACTGTCCGATCTTTTGCATTCCCATACCCCACTGTTTTATTTTGCCTGACAACGCGCGCTGCGCCTGTTGGCGCAGTTGGATTTGTTGGGACCAATATGAAAAAGTTTCTCGGTGTAAGCACGCTCGCCCTTTGTTGCGCCCTTTTTTCGGGTAAGGCGTCGGCCATTTCCCTTAACGAGGCGGTATCGATCGCTGTACAGACAAGCCCTGAAGTTGGTCAGGCTGTTGAGAACCGCGAAGCTGTCGAATTCGAACTGCGGCAAGCCCGCGGCCTCTATCTGCCAAGTGTTGACTTGGAAGCCTTTGGGGGCGGGCGTCGGCTTGCGAGCCCGACCCGAACCAGCGTCGGCTTTCTTGGGACCGGTCTCAGCCCGGCACAAGCTTCACTCGTTGTGACGCAATCGCTCTATCAAAGCGGAGCGCGACGCGCAGAAATCGAACGCCAGGCTTCGCGGGTCGATGGCGCATCTTTCCGGGTTCTTGAGCGCAGCAGCTCGATCGGCCTTCAGGTTGTGGAGCAATACCTTGAATACCTGCTCCAGCTTCAAATCCGCAAAGGGGCACTTGCCAATCTTTCCTTTCACCGTCGCATATCCGGTGACATTGAATCCGCTATTTCGGGTGGGACGCTGACGGAAGCGGATCGCCAGCAAGTGAAAGAACGCTTGTTCGCTGCCGAAGCGAGACTGAAAGAAGCCGAAGAAGCAGCGTCAGCAGCCTCAATCAACTTCTTCCGTTTGGTCGGTCAACCGCTGAAAAGCGCTCAACGGCCAACACCAGCTCGGAAGGTGATCCCGGCGAGCCTCACCGGCGCCATCGCGCTTGGGAAACAGAAAAACTCGCGCATCCGCGCCGCTAAAGCCGATGTCGATGCGAGCGACGCCGACGTGCGCGCAGCACGCGCACAGCGTGGACCGCAGATTCTTGCAGAAGCACGCAGCCGGATCGGTTTCGACGTGGACGGATCCGATGGCCGCACCTCCGACATTGAGGGCCGACTTGTTGCTCGCTGGAACCTTTACCGTGGCGGTATCGATCGTGCGAATGAACAGGAGCAGGTCCGCCGCGCAAGCGAACAGCGCCTTGTCCTCGCGCAAGCCTATCGCGAAGTCGAAGCGGCTGTTCGGATTTCCTGGGACCGCAGGAACCGGCAGGTCGATCTCGCTCGCACGTTACGCCAGCAGGCGCGGGAAAATGCGAGCCTCGTCAATTCCTATGAAAGACAGTTCGGTGTGGGGCGCCGGTCCCTGTTGGATGTCCTTGATGCACAGAACACACGCTTCAATTCGGATGTTTTGAGCACGTCAGCAAACTTCGCCGCCCTTTTCTCTGAGTATCAGCTCCTTGCAGCAACCGGCCAACTGCTCCATTCTCTTGGCGTCGAGCACCCCGTTCAGGCGGAAGCATACGGGCGGATCGAATTCCGCGTTCGCGAAACACAGGATGCCGACGTCTATTATCGCGAAGATTCACGCCAGATAAACGAATTGCCGTTAGATTTGCTGGCACCGTTTCGCAAGAAGAATTAACGGCTGACATCAAACAATACGGTAAGGAGCATCGACCGTGGCGCTCGACCGGGGATCTGAGGATCAAGGCGAGGCGCTGCCAAAACGCTCCAGCAAAGACGAGAGCCAGGCAAAAGCTTCCCTCGCCGCAGGGAGTGGCGCAAGCCTGCGGGCCGCCTTTCGACTGATCGCGCGCAGCCTCGGCCGCTCCGATTCGGAGACCGTCCTTTTCTTCGATCTTCCCCTTGATCCGCAGAAGGTGGATTTCCTCGAAATCGAACGTCTGGCCGATAATGTCGGCCTGGATGTAACCGCTGCGCGCACGCGCGGCGACCGCCTTTCCAATATCGATCTCCCCGTTCTGATGAAACTGGCTGACGGCACCTACGCAGGGCTTATAGACCGCGAACCGGACGGGAGCTGGATCGGTGTCATGCCGGGTGAGCAATCTGCGCGAAAGATACCGGCCGATGACCTTCAGAGCTTGAAGATCGTCGATCTCTATTCATTCTCTCGGCCTTACCGAAACGACGACGAGCGCGCGCAATTTGACGGCCAGCGTGACATCAAGAAATCACACTGGCTCTTCGGAAGTCTCGCAAAACACTGGAGCGCCTATGCCTATGTGGCACTGGCGACCTTGTTCATCAACCTGATCGGTCTTGTCACACCGCTCTTTATCATGAACGTTTATGACAGGATTCTTCCGAATAAAGCGACCGCCAGCCTTCTCGCTCTTGCTATCGGAGTCGTCATAGCCCTTATCTTCGATCTGCTCCTGAAGCTGGCGCGAGCGCGGCTGATCGACCAGACCGGCCGCACCGCCGACCAGCGAATCTCGACTCTCATCTTCGAAAAGATCCTGAACACCACATTGGCCGCACGCCCGGCTTCAACCGGTGATCATGCGAACCGAGTGAGCCAGTTCGAATTCCTGCGGGAGTTTTTCTCCTCGACGACGGTGACGACCTTCATCGATTCGATCTTCGTGCTGCTTTTTCTCGTGGTCATCTACTATGTTGCCGGTTGGCTCTTCGTAATCCCGCTTGCAGCCTTCCTCATAACCTTAGCGATCGGCCTGGTGGCACAATATCGGATTGGCCGCAAAGTGGCGCAGGCTGCGAACGAGAGTGCTGAACGCCAATCCCTTCTGGTCGAGACCATTTCCACCATGGAAACCGTGAAGACTTTGATGGCCGAGCGCCCGCTCCTCGACCGATGGAAAGAACTATCGAAGAATGCGTCAAAGACCACGCTCGATCTGAAACAATTATCCTCAGGAGCGACCAACTGGACCCAGTATGTTCAGCAGATGGTCGCTGTCTTGATGGTGGTCTTCGGCGTTTACGAGTTTGCCGAAGGGCGGTTATCAGCAGGCGCTATCATCGCGGTCGTCATGTTATCCGGCCGCACAGTTGCCCCGTTATCTCAAATTGCGCTCACGCTTGCCAAAGTGCGTCAGGCGCGGCTTTCCTTAAAAATCATCGATCAGATCATGGCGCAGCCCGAGGATCGCCCAAAGAGTGCGGGCTTTGTCAGCCGGGACATCTCAGACGGAAGCTTGACGTTCTCAAAGGTCGGTTTTCGTTATCCTGGTACTGACCAAGCTGTCCTGAATGAATTGAGTTTTGCGATCAAGCCAGGTGAGCGGGTCGGGATCATTGGCAAGATCGGTTCCGGCAAGACCACGGTCGGACGTCTTCTCAGCGGTCTTTATCAAGCAGAAGAGGGAAGCGTCCTGATCGATGGGATTGATATCAGGCAATACCATCCAGCGACGGTTCGAAGCGCGGTCGCTTTTGCAAATCAATCTACTGATCTTTTTTCCGGCACGGTGAAAGACAAATTGAAGATCGGCAATCCGCTCGCATCCGATGCTGACATTGTCCGTGTGGCAGGCCTCACGGGGGTCGACGATTTCGCGTCCCGTCATCCGCGCGGCTTTGATATGCCGGTCGGCGAACGGGGCACCAATCTTTCCGGTGGCCAGCGTCAAGCCGTTGCTATTGCTCGTCTATTGTTGTCCGACCCCAAGATTGTCTTTCTCGACGAACCGTCCGGCGCCATGGACCTTGCCTCTGAACGCCATTTGATGAAGACCCTGGCGAAGGCGTTTGATCAGGATGTGACAGTGGTCATTTCAACCCACCGCTATAGCCTGTTGGAGCTGGTTGACCGCCTGATCGTGCTTGATCGCGGCCGCGTTGTTGCCGATGGTCCAAAAGGACAAGTTCTTGAAGCGCTGAACACGCAATTGCGCGCGCGCAGAGAGAAGACGGCGAAACAGACTCCCGCCGCCACAAAGGCCAATGATACTGGGACAAGCACTTCAAACTGACATGGACCGATCAGCCTCACCCCGCCTTGTCATTTTGCTTTGTGTCGCCTTCATGGCGAGCTTTCTCACTTGGGCGTCTTTCACAGAGATCGAAGAAGTCGCCCGCGGTGACGGCAGGGTAATCCCCGCGGGCCGCACCCAGTCGATCCAGGCAACCGAACCTGGAGTGGTCACGGAAATTGCCGTTCAAATCGGGCAGGTTGTCGACAAGGGCCAACTTGTCGTTCGGCTCGACGACACCGCGACCCAGTCCGATCTCGGTGAAGTTGAAGCAAGGTCGCGTGCTTTGGAGGCCAGGATCGCTCGCCTTGAACTTGAAGAACGCGGCGAGTTTGACGCTGACTTTGTTTGCCCCCCGAATGTGCGCGAGAGAGCGCCGGAAATCTGCGAGAACGAGCGGCAACTTCTCACATTGGACCGGACGAATTACGAAAATTCCCTCTCGGTTCTTCGCCAGCGGGTCATTCAGAGGGAACGCGAACTCGAAGAGACGCGCGCCAATATCAATCGCCTGGAAGGTGCCTTTGAGATTTCTCAGCGCGAATTCGAATTGATCAAGCCGCTTGCCGCGGAACGCCTTGTCGCGCAAACAGAACTGATCAGAGTTGAGCGGGAGGTGAACAATCACCGCGGCGAACTCGCCGTGAGCCGTGAGGCGGTTCCAAGACTTCAAGGCGCAATCGAAGAAGCGCGCCTTCAAATGCGCGAACTTACGCTGCAATTCCGGCGCGATGCCCTGACTCGAAAGACCGAAGCGCTCGCGGAGCTTTCCGTTCTGCGGGAAACCGCACGCGGTGAGACTTCAAGGGTTGCCCGCACCGATATCACGACACCGGTTGATGGCGTCATCAACACCATGCAGGTGAATACGATCGGTGCCTTCGTCAGGCCTGGCGATGTCATTGCGGAAGTTGTTCCGACATCGGAAGAACTTCTGATCGAGGCACGCATCTCACCAAACGATGTTGCTTTCGTGCTTCCCGGTCAACTGGCACGCGTCAAAATCACCGCGTTCGACTTTTCCGTCTACGGTGCGCTTGATGGCGAAGTGATTACAATCGGGTCTGATAGTATTCTGGATGAAAAAACAGGCGAACCCTACTTCGAAGCCCGCATAAGGACGAAAACGGCGTATCTTGAAAGGGGTGGCGAGCGGTTTCAGATCACGCCGGGCATGATCTCGACTGCAGACATCCTCACCGGCAAGAAAACGGTTCTGAGTTATCTTTTAAAACCATTGAACAAAGTTCAGCAGGAAGCTCTGAGCGAACGATGACTGAAACCGGCGGGGAAAAGGACACGACGACCGACGATGCGGCAGACAGCTCCTACAACCCGATTTTCAGGGCGATAAAGGCTGGCGGTCGTCGACGCGGTCTGAAACTTGAACGTTGTTTCTGGGACGCTCTTCAGACAATTTCAAAACGCAGCGGCCGCTCCCTTACACAGATTATAGAAGATCTTGAGGAAGACGGTCGCAAGGCCGCGATACCCAGTCTGCCCGGGAACCTGACATCTGCCCTGAGGGTCTTCGCGCTAACAACGCTACAGAAAAGCGAATCTCGCCTCTTGCATAAGGCCTCGCTTGACAGTTTACGGATTGTTCTCGGGGCTTGCCCCACGCCTGCATTTGCGCTGGCCCTCACCAAACCGGATCGATACTTCAATCCGGCCTTCATCAGGTACCTGCGGACAACCCTCCCGGGTGCCGCAAGCGACACGGTCGAACGTAGCCTGCGCCTGCAAATCGATATGCCGCTTGCTGACCTTAAACGCGAACTCGATGAAAACGCCACGGGCACTGTGGAACTGGGTTTCGCTATCGGCGTCGATGAGCGCCGTGTCCGAGGACGACTACGCGCTGTCACAGCCCCATCGGCCGATGACGCCGTCATTGGCTACGTGATCCAATAAACAGAACCGTCGGGTGACTTCTAGAAGATCGGCACTGCCTGAAGGTCTGATGCGTCGTTATCGCCATAAGCAGGACGTATAGACGGTATCGGAATTCCGCTCACCAACGATGCGTCCGTAGGACCGGCCATGCTTGCAAACTGTGTTTTCTGCGCGAGTGGTTTGCCGTGCAGGAATGACCGTTCAGCGGCGAATGAATAAAGCGGCTGATAATGTGAGATCGCACCGTCCGCCAAAACCTGATCGCTCAGATTGTCGAGGATGAAGTACCCCTGATTGGTGTTGACCGCGAGAACCGCGTGATAAAGGTTCCGGTCTTTGTCCTTGAGGACAACAAGGGACAGACTTTCTGCAGGAACGCCCAGAGCGCGCAGCATGGCATATTTGAGGATCGCGAAGTCTTCGCAATCGCCGTAACCGTTTCTGGCGGTCTCCGAAGCGTGGGCCCAGTAATCAAGATGACCGTAGGCTTCGTAGTCTTCCCGGTAGGTAATCGCATCATTCACGATGCGGTTCACTCTGTTCAGCGTCTGGTAAAGTCCAGTGCCGCCGTTGAGTGAACCGGTATCCTCCGAAATTTCGCATTCAAGCCCGTGAAAGCAGACGCCATCTGCAATAGAAGTCTCAACATTGGCGCGGACCCGCTGCCATTCAGACCTCGTTTTCACAGCAGAAAAAGAGAGGGCAGCCGTTCCGAAAACACTATCCCGAATTGTATTCGCGGCTGCAGCCGTTTGCGTGTTCGAGATGGAGGAGCCCTCTTCTCCAATGCCGACCGCAGCATGAGCATGCCCGCTGATTCCAGCACATAGTGCAGAGACCAACAAAGTACGACCAAATGAATACTTGAAGATTGGCATGAAAGCTCCCGTTTGCAGGGAGCCTAGCCAATAAAAATTGAGGCTCTGTCAGCCTATTCATTAAAGTTTTCAAAAAATACTATGATTAATCAATGCATTACGGGATCGCGTCGATTTTCATAAAAATCTTTCTACATAAAATAATATGCGCAATCGTTAACCATCAGTAACTTCTCGAGCAAATAGCATACTATAATATGTAATTCTATGAACAAAAGCTTGCACAAGACCAATCATTCTTATTTAAATTCGATCAAACGAAGCACCTTAACAACGAGCCGGCCAACGGCCGCCCAGTCGGGCACAAATTTTCCGGAGAAAAAGTATGGCGATCGATCAATCCGATCACGCGGCAGCAGCGCAAACAAATCAGAACAATACCGCTCTGCAGTCAGATCAGGAGGCGTCGCGAAACAGCCTGAACGCGTCCGAGACGCTCGTCGCCCAAGCGACTGGTGATACAGGTAGCCCGGTTACTACGACAGATCAAAGCCCGGATGCGCAGACCGATCCAAGCGTTCCAACCTTCATCGCACCGAACGCCGACAACGTTGTAGAACTTCCCGCAACCGTATCCTTCGACAACGCACGCATTGAAAACGGAAGCCTGTACCTGACCCAGCCGGACGGCAGCGTGATTGTCATCGAAAACGCTGCTGCAAATCTACCGACTTTCGTGATCGCGGGGATCGAATTGCCACGCGAGGCCCTGCAAGTCGCGCTCGCAGAAAGCGGC
>JBCDCU010000053.1:0-14831 GCA_039181265.1 Pseudomonadota bacterium
AAGGCCATGCTCTTTCCAGGTGACGAGATTGTGCTCGCCTACGGAAGCCGCTATGCGCCCGACCAATACGAAGCCTATGTCCCGGATGATCTTTCACCCTGTCACATGGTGGCGGCGGGCGGTATTGCCGGAAAAGCTGTCTCCTGGCATGAGCGCCTTATCGGTCCGACGAAGATCCAGCCGATTGGCCTTCTCGGTGACGCCGAGGGAAAAGTCATTAATCTTTCCAACTACGCGCTGCCTACAACCAACGCCCCGATACCGGCCCATGTCCTTGCCGTTTTCGGAACGTCGATGAATGCGGGCAAGACGACCACGGCAGCAGCAATCGTCAAAGGCCTGTCTCATCTGGGTTACAGCGTCGGTGCTGCGAAGGTAACGGGCACGGGTGCGGGTGGCGATCTCTGGTTGATGCGTGACTACGGCGCGGTGAGCGCGCTTGATTTTACCGATACGGGTCTGCCGACAACCTTTGGCGTCGATAGCAATGTCCTCATCAGGGGAACACGCGGACTTTTGAGCGCGCTTGGTGCAAAGGGTTGTTCTGTCGCCGTTCTTGAGGTTGCCGATGGTCTTTTTCAGCGTGAGACGGCAGCACTTGCCCAGTCGAGTGAGTTCCAAAGTCTTCTGACCGGAACCTTCTTTGCCGCCGGTGATGCAATGGGCGCCGTATCCGGCGCACAATCACTCTTGGACATGGGGCACCACGTCCTTGGCATCTCTGGCGCGATGACGTGCTCGCCGCTCGCAATGAGAGAAGTGACCCGGGCAGTCGATGTACCGGTTTATCTCTTGTCCGATCTGTTCGATCCTGAGACGGCAAGTTGCTGGCTGGAAGACAGTCTGCCCGCTCTTGCGGCTGGTCAGTAGGTCTCAAACCGTGCCGGGATTTTGGACGGTAAAACGCAGTCTCGCATTGTGCGGTCTTTGCGCGATGGGCGTTTTTCAGGCGGTGGCGGCGATAGTGAGCGCCACCGCCGGAATAAGGCTTCTGACAGATGGCGAGACAGCGAAGGATACCAACCTTCTTGTCCTGTCCATCGGCGTTCTCCTTCTCTTTGGGGTCCAGGTGTTGCAGCGCCGCTGGTCTGAGCGCTTCGCCCTGTCCTATGTAAACGATCTGCGCCTTACCTTCATGAGCCATGTCCTCAGAGCACCGGCTGACGAAAAATCGATGCGCTACGGTTTGGTGATGACCCGCGTCACCAACGATTTCTCCGCCGTGAAACTCTGGCTTTCCGATGGTCTCGTTACGCTTCTTGTCGCGCTTGCAGTCTGCGCAACCATTTTTTCCTATCTGATCCTGGCAATCCCCGGCGCGGCGGCCGCATTGGGGGTTGGGATCGCCACCTGGCTTGCGCTCAGTCTCATGTGTTTCATACCGCTCTATCGCGCTATTCGAAACGCAAGACGCGCAAGAGGCCGGGTTGCGTCGAAAGCAAGTATTCTCCTGAACGGCCGGCTCGCCTTTTTCACCCATGGAAGGACGGGTGCGTCGCTTCGCGCGATCGAAAGGCGCACGAACGAACTCAGCCAAGCGCTTGTGCAACGCGCGACATTTTCCGGCATTTTGAGATCGTCCAGTGACTTTGTTTTCCCGATCATGGTGGTCGCCCTCCTCTTTGGGTTCTTTTCGGTGAACGCCGTCAGTCTCGATCCAGAACAGCTTGGCGTTCTCATTATGGCGCTTGGCCTTGCCGTATCGCAGCTCGGGCTCGCTGCGCGGGCCGCCGATTATTTTCTTGCAAGCCGCATTGCCCTGAAACGTTTGAAGACCATATTGGCGCGGCCCGCGATCGCCTTGTCGGACAAGGACAGGAACCTTCAAAGAACGGGCAGAGGCCGCGATCTTGAGGTGCGTGGGCTCACTATCGATGATCAGGAGGCGCCGTTTACCTTTTCGGCGCAGGCCGGTGAGATCGTTTCCCTTCCGGATCTGCCGTATGAAACGGCAAGCGGACTTTTGAAGACAATCGCGGGCCTTGCAAAACCCACAAGCGGCGCGGTGCTTTTGGACGGGTTGGCGCTCGAAGATGTCAAGCGCCGCGATTGGTTGCGGGTTGTCAGCTATGTGTCGCCCGCCATTCCTTTGGTCGCCGGAACGGTTTTGAAGAATATCAAGCTCGGCGCGGCCTCATCGGTATCGGACGAGGAGTATGAACGCCTTTTCAACCGTTTCGCGCTCCCTTTCGAAACCCTCTCGAGCGTCATGCGCGAGGACACCAAGCTCGACCGGCAAATGGCTCTCAAGATCAGACTTTTGCGCGCGCTCGTCCGTCGCCCCTCAGTCGTATTGGTGGATGACCCGGACCTCATGGACCATGCGCCAGTATGGTCCGCGTTTCTGGCAGAGCTCGAGCGGCGCGGCATCACCGGCTTAGTGGTTGGCCAATCATCGCCTGGTCTGCAGAAAGTCCGCGCGGCTTTTTAGCGGTTGTTCGACATTCCCAAGCAATGTCTGGTGTCCAGTGTCACCCGACGCTTATCTGCGTAGTGCAGGCAGGCCAATTCCGGTGCTTTGGAATCCGCCATCGACAGAGATGATCTGTCCCGTCACATAGCTCGCCGCGTCTGACGCAAGAAAGGCGATAACACGGGCGATTTCGTCTTCGGAGCCATAGCGGTTCAAGGGTATTGCGTCGTGATAGGCGTCAATGATCTCCTGTGAGTGGACAGCCATCGCGAGCTTTGTGCGCACAGGACCGGGGCAAACACAGTTCACGCGAATGCCGTACTCTCCAAGTTCGCTCGCCTGTTGCTGGGTCAAATGGATGACGGCAGCCTTCGACGTCCCGTAAGCAACGCGAAGGGTTGAGGCGCGCAAGCCCGAGATCGACGCGATGTTGATGATCGCGCCTCTCGACTCCCGCAAGGCGGGCGTCGCCGACTGCGAACAGAGAAATACGCCATCAAGATTGGTTTCCATTACGCGGCGCCAGCGTTCGAATGAGGTCTCTTCAATCGGTCCAAAATCCGCAACACCGGCGTTGTTGACGAGAATATCAATCTGGCCAAAGTGCTTCAACGTGTCCCCAACCATCTGTTCGACCTGATCGGGTTCGGAAACGTCGTAGGGAAGCGCAAGACCGAGGTCGCTGGACACTTTTTCGAGTTCCTCGACATCCCGGTCAACCAGCGCAACAGAAATCCCCTGGCTCTTCATCAAACGCGCGGTGGCAAGACCAATCCCTCTGGCTGCACCTGTGATAATGGCGATGCTCTGCGGCATTCAACCAGCCCCCTCACCTTCATTTGTTCTTTGCCAACATCCTTCGCGACTCTGAGAGGTATTGGCAACAACACTCATATACACCGGGTGAAGCATTCGGCAGCATTCCGGCAAACCTTCAGCGATTGAATAATGGCCGAATGACCGTGAAGTGAAGGATGACGCTTGCAACAATCGAACAGGCGGAAACGACGATCCAATAACCAAAGATGTTGCGCCAGGCACCCATTGACGTCATGACCGACAGGGCTAACCCGCCCACCAGCGTCACGGCGACCACCGACATAACGACCTTTATTGTGATCGCCCGGTCCTTCAAGGGCCAGAACGCCAGGATTAGTCCGGCAGGCAGGGCTATAAAGGGACCAATCGTGAAACTAAAAAACGCGAAGGTGAGCGGTGCGAAGATGATGGCATTCGAAACCTGAAGGCTCGCGAGATCATCCTGACTGAATGATGGAAAGGTCAGGATCTGGTCCAGAAGCACCGATCCACCCAGCGCAAGACCGAGGAAAAAGCCGCCAATCGCCGGGCCGAGCACAGCGACAATGATAACAAGCACGAAAGCGCGGAAAATACGCTCAAAACGCGGTCGATTTGGGTGAGGATTGCTGCTGTGGGTTTTCGATGGTGTTGAAGTCATGGCATCGGCCCTTGTCCGTTGTCGTTTCTCAACAAGCACCTACGCGGAAAAACACCTTCCTCCCATGGGGTTGGTCCCTCAATTGACCGGACGTCCGACACCTTCGTTTGATTCCAGCCACCAGCCTATGGCGATGGTGGTATGGATAGTGGGCGGGATGCACTCTTTGTCCAACGAGCGATTTCTGGTCCCACCGGATTGATCTTCTTGGTTAGGAAGCCGCGAAAAAATAGCGATTTCATGGATTTTCGGTCACAGCTTTGTTGACCGATCCACCTCCAATTCACGTGACTTGCCAGGGCAATCCCCTTTCATTGCGCGTCCAATCAGATCGAACCGGAGCTCGAAAATAGGCTGACCGAGGTGTGGCTTCGGCATCAAATGCGCGACGCACGCTATCGCGTGCCTCCAAGATCTCTAAAAGCGCATTCAAAAATGGCAAGGCCGTCACAGCTTCCGCTTCAAGTGGGGAATGGCGGGGAGCGATCAGCGCCCATCGGGCACAACCGGCAAGATAGAAGTCGCAGACGCTTAAATCAGCGCCAAGCAGCCAAGGACCGCCATTTTCGGCAATCGTTGCGTCTAACATTTTAAAGTGTGAACGCATACGATCATGGATCCTCGGCCGAACAGCCGCCGCCTTGTCGTCGCCGACATAGCGTTCCGTGTAGTACTGAAGTTGCGCATCGGCATGCAGTGTATTCGACAAAAAATACAGCCTTTGAAAATAAGTGGCCCTTGCCTGAGGCTCTGTTGAAGCAGGAGACAGTTTTCCGCTCTGTTCAGCCAAAAAGGTCAATATAGCTCCTGTTTCCGACAGAACTGCCCCTGACTTTTCATCTGCAAGGACCGGCACCATACCGCGAGGATTCAGGCGCAAGAATTCATCGCTCAGGTGCGCGCCCTCATGCATTGGAACGATCTCATCCCGGTAAGGTGTGCCCAGTTCTTCGAGCACCATGCGGACAACATGGCTTGCACAGTCTGGATACGAATAAAGGATGTAGCTCATGCCGCGCCCCTCAGAAGAACCGATGCTTAGGGCATGATAATGCCGAACGCGTTCAGATCAGCGGCCCCAAACAAGACACACCGTTGTTAGGCTGCGACGCACGCCAACAGCGGCTGTTGGATCGTCGTACAGCATGGGTTTCACTGAACTCTTTGCGGGCCTTCCAGGCTTTAGCGGGAAGCCGGGCGAAGAGGCGGTAGCCTGTTTTCGAAAATTGAAGACTTCACAATTGACGTATGGGTTTCCGCTCGATCGTGGAATGGGATCAGAATACTGTCCAGTTCAGCGATGTCGTTAAGAACGAGACGCGCAACATAACAATCATCGCCTGTTACGCGATCGCAAGACGTGAAATTGGGGTGTTCTTCGATCATGCGTTCAACATGGTGAAGTTGCCCGCTTCGCGGTTTTATTCTCACCAGAGCCTGTATTCTGTAACCCAGCGCACCCAGATTGATCCTGACGCCAAAACCGTCGATGTAGCCCTCTTCGCGAAGGCGACGGAGGCGTTCACTGACTGACGGGCCGGATAAACCAACTTCACTTCCTATGTCCGCGAGGCTAGCGCGTCCGTGCTTGTCAAGAAATTCGATAATTGCAAGATCGATTTGGTCGATAGATTTCATCATTCAGGCACAATAGCTTTTTGAGCCATAAAAATGAAGGCATTCCCCCTGAAGTACCTTTCAAACCAACAGGACTCATGAAAAGGCGATCGTTAGGCTTGACCAGAACGACCTAAAAGGAGGCCCTTATGATTGTTCAAAAAATTGCAGCATTTAGCCAAGGTAATGAAGGTGGCAACCCGGCCGGTGTGGTCCTGCTTGATGAAGCAATCCACGAAGACGAAATGGCGCGGATTGCGGCAGATGTAGGTTATTCGGAAACAGCGTTTGCTGTCGCACAGGATACTTCCGGGAAAAACTGGCGAGTGCGCTACTTCTCACCCGAATCCGAAGTGCCATTTTGTGGCCACGCGACCATTGCCCTCGGTGCTGCTCTTGGCCAACGTACGGGTGCTGGCACATATGTGTTTGCGTTAAATGACGCGACTATCACGGTAGACGCCGAAGCCTCAAAAGAAGGCATGCGCACGACGCTCTTGTCGCCTCCAACACATAGCCGCGACACGAGTGATAATGAATTCCAGGATGTCATGTCGCTGTTTGGCCTTGAGCTTGACGACCTTGATCCGCGTCTCGCCCCGTCTCGCATTCATGGCGGTGCGGATCACATCATGTTGCCGTTAAAAGAGCGGCGCACGCTCGCCGCGATGGATTATGACCTGGATCAGGGGCGCCTTGTCATGCGCAAGCATGGCCTTGTTACGATCATGCTTGTCTTTATCGAAACGGACCACAGCTTTGTTGTCCGGAACGCTTTTGCATCGGGTGGTGTCTTCGAAGACCCGGCAACCGGGGCGGCGGCGGCCGCATTTGCAGGTTATTTGCGTGACCGTGAGTGGCCGCATGGCGGAGAATTCACAATCCGTCAGGGCGAAGATATGGGCAGTCCGTCTTTGATCAAGGTTATGATGGACGATAAGAAAAACGCGCCTGTGCGCGTTTCAGGCAGCGCTCGCGTCATTGAATAACGACCAGGTTCTGCAGATTGACAGGGCCGCCGCAATCCAGGCCTTAAGCTATTATGAGTGTCCAAAGCGGAGCCGAAGTCCGGTCATTTCAGACCACTAATCGGCGGCAGCCGCGACGTCTGATGACCACCAAAAAGCAGAGTCTGTCGATGGAGTGCCACGGCAGACTCGGCGTAGCGCTATTCTGACGCGGGTATTGAACGTATCGACAAACGAGCGAGGCGGATTATGTTCTTAATCTCAGAAACTTAACGCCCAATACATTCTTTCAAAAAACATGATCCCTACCACGCCTAGCCTACTTCCCTTTATCCGCCAGGTTGAGGAAGCAACCGATGTCGCCGACGTCTGGGACCGTGCCAAACGCGGGTTCGAAGCGATCGGCTTTGAATACTTCGTCTATGTCACGGTCGAGCCGGATTTTACCGCCCCGTTTTGCCTGTCGAACATGCCTGAACTCTTTACTGCAACACCCCCGGATCAGGATCCGTTTTTGAAATATTGCTGCGATCATTACGAATTCACGCGCACGGGACCGGATTATCTGGAGGATTACGATTATCTTCCAGAAAGCGCGCGGATGTTCATTTCCGCAGCCCGTGATCTCGGCTTTTGCACCGGATATGGCGTACCCGTTCGGCTGCGTGGAGAAATGCGGTTCGGCGGCTTTAATCTCGGCACCGGTCTCTCGCGCGCGCTCTTTGAAGCGAGAATGGAACCCCTCCAGCAGGACATCCGATTTTTCTGCCTCGTCACCCATCGCAAGATCGAGGACCTGACGCAGTCCCGCCCGATGACCAAGGCAAATGGCGTGGACGACCTAATCGCGCCCGTTGAAAGCGATGCCTCAAAGCTCTTAAGCGGCCGAGAACTCGAGGTCGTCTACCATGTCGGCCAGGGTCTGAGCCGCAAGGAATGCGCACGCGTCATGGGGCTTTCTCCCAATACGGTCTCCGACTACCTCAAGAGCGCCTACAAGAAGCTCAATGTGAAGAACCGGATCGAAGCGGCAAGGAAGTCTCAGGGCTGACCCCCTTTTTAGGGGGATTGGAGAGCCATCCCTCGTTTTTTAACAATAAGGCCGTCTTGCAACCTTCGAGGATGCGGCCTCGTCGCCATCCTCCCGAAGCCTCTTCGCGGGATCCGTTTTTCACAGGGAGTATTGATCTTGAAGAAACGATTTTTGGCACTCGCATTTTGCCTCCTGGTGCCCCCTGCACAGGCAGCAACCCTTGATTTCAGCTTCTCCGGCGAGCTCGGCGTCAACAACCTTTCGATCAATCAGCCCTTCGGAAACGGAACATTCTCCGGAACCTTTTCAATCGACACCGACATCATCGATTCCGTCACGTCGTCACGCGTCCTTTATCGTTTGACGGCCTTTGAAGCGGAGGTAACAGGACCGGGCGGCGAAAGCCGCTCCTTTAACGGACCCGACCGCACGGACGGCCCTTTGTTGGACGAAGCAGACTCGTTTCTGGCAGTCTTCAGGCAAGACACCCTCTCAAGCGCGCAAGGGTTCGAGTTGGCCCTTTTCGAAGTCTATGACGGCTCGGAGGTGAGCGACACGCGGCCCTCGGATCGTCGCTTCCTGAGGCTCCAATTCGATGCTGAGTCCAGTGTCGATCTCCTGAGCTCTGTCGACGATCTCATCGCGGCAGATCCGTTGTTTGGCGCACCCTCGCGATTTGATGGCGGATCGTTCCAGCTTGCGCTCTCCACTGTCTCGACAGGTGTCACGTCCGCTCAGGTGTCGGTTGTGACCGATGATATTACGCCGGTTCCCCTGCCCGCGGCCGGTTTCATGCTTTTGGCCGGCCTTGCCGGTTTAACTTTTGCCGGCCGCCGTCGACGGTCTTGAGTGCTAGCGGTCGGCAAATCGTCTAAGGCCATCCCCCAAGGCGACCAGACGCGATGGAGGCTTGATGCTTCCGTCGCGTTCTTTGTAGTGGCGTTCGTTTGGGGTGGATGCCCTTCAACGCTGATGCTGTGACGAGGCGCATGGTTGCGCCCCATCCGTTGAAAACCCAGAGAGCATTACTCAGCTGCGACGTTTGAAAAGGAGGTGCGTTCAGAAAACAGCTTTGTCAAAGCGCTGAAATCTTCCTCGCCACGGTTCTCTCTCGCAGCGTTGTCTTTCAAGAGGCTGACTGTGAGATCCGCATAAGGCGATGCGCAGTCAAGCTTCCCGGCGGCCTCTGCGAAAAGCGTAATATCCTTCACCATCGCGGTTGTCGGGAAGGCAGGCGCATAGTTTTCGGCCTTCAGGGTTTCCGCCTTGTATTTCACAAGCGGCGATCCCACAGCCGATTGTGCGAGAGCATCCAAAACAAGATTACGGTCAAGCCCGGCCTTTTCGCCAACAATCAGGCTTTCAGCCATCAATCCGGCGGTTGCACCAACGAGGTTGTTGATCAGGAGTTTCAGATACCGCGCCTGATCGCCAGGGCCGACATAGAGCTGATTATTTGAGAAGACTGAGAAAGCCGGCGTGAGTTCGTCAAATGTGGTTTTAATTCCGGAACCCAGAACAACCAGGTTGCCAGCCTTTGCATGGGTGACCGATCCTGAAACCGGCGCACGGACAAACTCACCACATTCCTCGGAAACCTTGATGGAGACTTCAGGCGAGACAGTCGAAATATCGCAATAGATTTGCCCCGGCTTCAACGCCTTCAGGACTTCGGTCGCAACCGATTCAAAGGCCTTATCCCCAGGCAATGCAGAAAAGATGATATCGGCTTCGGCGGCAACTTCTGCGGGTGAATTGACTAAAAGTGCTTTGCCTTCGAACGCCTCAAGCGACTGGCGGCGTCGACTGTGGAGCACCACGTCATATCCAGCGTCAAGGAAACGCTCCACAATGGGCGTTCCAAGCAGCCCAACACCGATCCAACCAATCTTCTTATCTGGCATGTGATGCTCCCAACATCTTAAGAATAAAATGAATTTCGCGTCGCAAGGGGTCGAGACCTCCGATGCTGGAACGCACGAAAACGGTCTTCGTCCTTCGAATACCAAAGTGCTACCAGAGCGCGCCGAGACAATAAAATATCTAAATTATAATTCCGATATCATTTTGATATGGTTGGTCATCCTCATGCGTCTAAACAAGGGAATAAACCTCACGCTCGTGGGAGTTGATTTGGTCCTCCATGGCGGCCATCCGCGACTTCATGAACTCCGATAATTTGCGAACCACAGGGATCATCGTGCCGAAGCGTGGTGTCAGAATGCCAAGGGTGCGGCTTGGGTGGTTAAGATCCACCGGTAACGCAGAGAGCGCACCTTGATGGCGCATGGCGAAAACAACTGTATGCGGGAGGATCGTCAGACAATCGGAATGGACGACGTAATTCACCACACTTCCCAATCCGCCGCCGGATGCAATGACATTGATGTGCGACGCCTCAAAGGACGAGAGCACCCGCTTCAGATCATCACTCAACGGACTGAGCGGCGGTGGTGCAACCCACGGGAATTGTAACAGGTCCCATGGCTTGATTTCTTTTTTCGATCTGAGCGGGTGGCCAACCCGGCATGCGACGACGTTATGCCCTCGAATAAGCGGCATAAACTCAATTCCTGCGTCGGGATCGATGATGTCGATGGGGCAGAGCGCTGCATCTAGACGGTTTGCGATCAACTGAGCAATCAAGTCATCCGGGTAGCCGTGGATCAAACGGACAGTCACATTGTACCGTTCGGTCTGGAATTCAGCGATCAGCCCGGAGATAAAACCGTCAATGAAAAACGGGGTGCCGCCTATCCTGAGTTCGCCTTCTTCGCCACTTCTGATCCGATCAACACTTTCTGATGCCCGGTTCGTTGCCGTTCGGATTGCGCGGCCCTGGTCAACCAGACGCTCGCCGATCGGTGTCAATTGTAAGGGCTTGCGCACGCGGATAAAGACCGGCTCACCGATCCGTTGTTCGACAGCCTTCACAATTCTGGAAAGGCCAGGCTGCGTGGTGTTCAGGCTGATCGCCGCTTCGGTGAAGCCGCCGGCATCATAAATATCGGCCAGCATCATCAGATGTTTCGGATTAAGCTGCATTCCGCATCCTCCCCAAAAGCGCTCCTATCGCCAAAGCTTTATATCATTATGTTATGGAGTTTCTATTCTTGATATTTAATTTCCCTTAAAACTCCCTCTAACCTAAGCGCACAGATCAGACTGGACATGAGTGGGAGGTGTTTAGAATGGAGATTTCACGTAGAAAAGCGATGGGCCTGATAGGCGCTGCGGGCACGGCCCTGTGCGCACCCAACATTGCGTTTGGCGCAAGCAAAGTCAGGTTGACGATCGCTTCAAGTCACCCAACGACTGTGCCTTGGGTTGGCACAATGCAAAGTCATGTGGTTCCTGAAACCAATAAGCGTCTCGAAGCCATGGGTTCTGACGTGCGGGTTCAATGGACGGAATCGTACGGCGGCGCGCTCTTCAAATTCGACAAGACGCTGGAAGCTGTCGAACAGGGCCTCACGGATATCGGTTGGGTCGGCACCCTTTGGGAAGAATCCAAAATGCCGCTTCAAAACGTAACCTATTACGCACCTTTTGTGTCGGATGACATGCCGGCCATGCTGAAGGTTATCAACGAAATGCATGAAGAAATGCCGGCTCTTAATGAGGCGTGGACCAAGCAGCGCCAGACCTATCTCGGCGCGAGCGGCATTGAGACCTATCACGTCATCTCCAAAGAGCCGATCAACAGCATTGCCGACATGAAAGGCAAGAAATTCGCGGCAGCCGGCACAGTGGGTGCATGGCTCAGAAACACCGGCGCAACTGCAGTGAACCAGGGCTTGCCGGGCTTTTACAACCTGATCAAAACCGGCGTCGTTGATGGCGCGGTGATCTCAAACAGCGGGACATTCCCGTTCAAACTCTTCGAGGTCGCACCTTATCTGAACCGCGTCAGCCTTGGTTGCCAGTGCACTGGCGCCATGACTGTCAATGCGCGTGTGTGGCAGCGTATGCCTGAGGAGCTCAAAACAGTTTTGAGCGACCTTGGACAGGAATACAGCCAACTCCACGGCGAAGCTTTGATGGGTCTTGCCGATTCCTTTGAAGCAAAAATGAAAGAGCAAGGCGCGACCATCAATCAGTTGGATGAAAGTGCCCGCGTGGAATGGGCCAACACAATCCCTGATCTTGCCGATGAATGGGTCGCCTTCAACAAGGGCAGAGGACTTCCGGCTGATCAGGTGATGGATTTGTATCTGAGCAAAATGAAATCCAATGGCGCCAAGCCATTGCGCGATTGGAGCGTCTAGATACGAACGGGACGGATAAACCGGACACATCCTCCTGCCGGTTTATCCGCCCTCTCCACCCCTTTGAAGACTGCTGAACAGTGGTTGAAACGGTCACGAACTCTGTGACCGAACAAATTTGCATGCGCGGATGAACATCGCGCTTTTCTTAAAGGGATCCAACATGAGTGAGCCGAGAATTACAAAGCACGATATCATGGCCAAGACCCAGAAGATGCTGCAAAAGCAGCTTTATGTCGTGCACACAACGCCGACAAACGGCCTTGGACCCGTGATGGAGAATATTGCCGAACATCTCGATTTCCAGGTGAAGATCGAACAGGACGGCATCATGTTTGCCGCTGGTCCACTCTGGGCGGACGATGAAGAAACGTGGAACGGCGAAGGCATGGTCATCATCCGTGCTGAAAACCTCGTTGAGGCACGCAAAATCGCTGAATCCGATCCAATGCACCAAAGCGGCGCCCGTGACTTTACCGTTCGACCCTGGATGGTGAATGAAGGCGGGTTCTCCGTTCGCGTCACGTTTTCCGATGGTTCCCGCACGCTGGAGTAGTTGCCATGTTCTTTGTCGTTCTCGGTGTCGACAAGCCACAAAGCCCTTTAAGACAACAGCTCATCGACGAACACCGTACATATTTGAAAAAGAGCCCCATTCCGGTGATCTCCGCAGGTCCACTTATGGATGAAAACCGGGGCGACATGATCGGCAGCCTGATTATTCTGGAAAGCACCAGTCGGGAAGATGTCGAGGATTTGATGGCGGATGAACCCTTTAACCGCGCAGGCCTTTTCCAGATCCTGCACATCCATCGCTGGCATCAAAAAGTGGGTGCCTTTCAGAAAGAAAAGGAACTCGAAACATGAATATCAACGCCCCCGCTCCCGCAATCGATACGGCACCAAGCCGCCTGAAAATCGGAACCAAGGTCCCGGATCTAACGGTACCGTTGGCCGGTGGTGGTTCCTGGTCGCTTGCCGATCAAAAGCCTGCGCGCTTCACCTTGCTCGTGTTTTTCCGCGGTGTTCATTGCAGCTTCTGCAAGCCGGAAGTCGAAAAGCTCAACACTTTGCAGGAAAAGCTTGGGGAGCTCGGCATTTCCGCATTCGCCCTTAGCATGGACGAAGAGAGCCGAGCTAAGCGCATGGCAAACGAATGGGCAATTGCGGGTCTACCCGTCGGCTACGCCCTTACCGAAGACGACGCTCGGAGCTGGGGGCTCTTTATGTCCAAAAAGGTGAAAGACAGCGAACCTGATCTCTTCAGCGAACCAGCAGCATTCCTCGTTCGCCCGGATGGTACGTTATTCTAGCAATTCCAATCGACGGTTCCGTGGTTCCGGCTTGACCTTGATGTCCTCGCAAGGGGTGTGGCGCTTGCGATTGAGCGCGGCACGCCTCCGCGCGGCGCCGATTGATCTTGATGCGTGAGGAGGAGGATGAGCAATGCAAAGCAAATTTGAGGTCACGCTGAACCCGTCAAAGATTGTCTTTGGCGACGGCAGCCTTGCCCGCACCGCCGAAATGGTTGAGTACCTGGGGTGTAAGCGCGCGCTCATTCTCTCAACGCCGTTCCAATCCGAACAGGCTGAAGACCTCGCCGAAACCATTGGCGCTCTCAGCGCCGGTGTTTACACAAACGCGACCATGCACACGCCGGTCGAGGTGACAGACGAGGCGCTCGCGGTCTTTAAAGACACCGGAGCGGATTGCACAATCGCACTTGGCGGCGGCTCAACGACCGGGCTCGGCAAGGCCCTCGCCTATCGCACAGATCTGCCGCAAATCGTCATCCCAACAACCTATGCGGGCTCGGAGGTAACGCCCATCCTCGGACAAACCGAAGATGGCAAGAAGACAACCGTAAAACACCCGAGCATCCTGCCTGAGGTCGTGATCTATGATCCGCTTTTGACCCACGGCCTGCCGAAAGCGATGACGATTACCAGCGCGCTCAACGCATTGGCTCATGCGGCAGAAGCGCTCTATGCGGAAAACCGAAACCCGATCACATCCCTTATGGCGGAGGAAGGCATTCGCGCGCTAACAGCCGCCTTGCCGAAAATCGTCGACAACCCGACAAGCTCAGACGGACGCACGGAAGCGCTTTATGGCGCGTGGCTCTGCGGCACTGTGCTTGGCGCTGTCGGAATGGCACTCCATCACAAGCTTTGCCACACGCTTGGCGGCATGTTCGATCTGCCGCATGCCGAAACCCATGCGGTTGTTCTTCCCCATGCAATCTCTTTTAATGAAGGGAAAGTGGCGAACCTCTTAGAGCCGGTTGCCAAGGCCCTTGGGCAAACCCATGCGGGCACGGGCCTTTATGCGTTCTCCAAGGAAGTTGCGGCACCGCTCGCGCTCAAAGATATCGGCATGGCGGAAGATGGCATCGACGCCGCAGCGGATCAGGCAGTCTCCAATCCCTATTGGAATCCAAGGGAATTCGACAGACCGCAAATCAGACGCATTATTGAAAATGCCTTTCACGGCAACGCGCCGGAGATGATGGTCTGATGGCAAGGCAATATCCAAGCGCCTGGACACGGAACAACTGGACCACAGGCCGCGATCTCGTCCCGCCTTTCATGCATTTTGGCTCGCTGTTGAATGGTGTTGGCACCGTCTGGATCGTCACGCTCATGCTGCTGATTTGTGCTGACGTCGTCGCACGGGGATTTTTCAATCAACCCCTGCCCCGCATACCGGAATTTGTCGGCTATTCGATTGTCGCCATCGTTTTTCTGCAACTCCCGAACACGCTGAACCTAAAGAAGCTCACACGGGCCGACGCCTTCATCAACCTGTTGATGGTCGCGCGCCCGATTGCTGGCAACATCTATAACGCCGCATTCAATTTCTGCGGTTTGTTCGTGATGTCGCTGATTGCCTATGGCCTCGTTCCGGACGCGCTGGAATCCTATGAATTTGGCGAATATTTTGGTCAGCAAGGCGAGATCATCATTCCCGTCTGGCCGTTCAAGGCGGTCATGGCGTTTTGCGCGATCATAACGGCCTTGGAGTTCCTCAATCAGACGCTGCGCTATGCCTTCAAAGCCTGGACCGATGAACC